>DAOVVQ010000342.1 GCA_030637065.1 Planctomycetota bacterium | reverse complement strand
CTCACCAAGACCTACCCAGTAGTCATAGTCCGGATGTGCGGGATCAAAATCACTGGCAGATGGAATTGTGATCGTACCGGCGATCGACAGATTGCTTGCAAGTATGCTGCCTACAACACCGCTAGCGGGGCCGCGGAGTGTATCTGCTGCAAGATCAACTGTGCAAGTTGCATCTGCTTCAAGAGTGATGATATCACCTGAAGCGGGGCCTGCAGCCTGACCACCAAGCTCATCCAGAACACCAGCGGAGATAACAACCACTGTAGCCGGAAGAGTAGCAACGCCAGCAGCACCAGGAGCAGCGAGAGCATCGCCTTCGCCAAGAACGGCTGTAGGATTAGCATAGAGGTAATCCATATTGCAGTTAAATGCGGCATTCTGAGCACTAGCAGCGATAATGTTGCCGCCAGTTGCGGTAACCGTAATAGCAATACCGCGAGGCAGATCGCCATCTGTCGTGGTATAGCTGAGGGTACCAGTACCGTCATTATTGTCGGTCCAGGCAAAATTCACAGCAGCCATTGCCGGTGCGGCTATCACGATAATAGCCAAGGTTAACATTAGTTTCTTCATAAAACACCTTCCTTTCTCTTTCTCTTTTCATACGAAAAACGTATATAAATGCAATGGGGGTAACACACCCTCACTGCCCTCTTGGTTGACATAGTCCCAAAAAAGTCGGAACTTTGATGCTGGTATACTAACATATCTGTCAATACCGGGCAAGGAAAAAATCTCGAAACCGCAATTTTTTTTGCGTTCCTGACACAAAAATAGACCCGCTGGCACTGATACTTACCGCCTGCCCAAAAACCGCCATCACTGCCCCTTTAGGCCGGTTTCTATCGGTCGTTTTAGCACTGGATAACCGGATGATTTAATGCTGTTTTTGCGTAGTTCCGCCAAGCCGCGATATTTTTTTCGATTTCGCGGTATTCTCATTGTCTGAAAACGGCTAATTGCTACAATACCAAGCATGCAAGCACTTAAATTTTTACATGGACGTCTGATATTCGTGCGGCTATTAATGCTGACGGCGATGCTTTCGCTTATCGCTATCGGGATACTATCTATATATGCCTCCGGAAACCCCGCCGACGAAGCCGCCGACACCGCCACCGCAAGCAGAGCATGGCAGAAGCAGGCCGTATTCGCACTATGCGGCATCGCGGTCTTTATTGCGATGAACCTTACCGATTACCGCTGGCTAGGCGTCTCCAGCTACTGGATATACGGCTTCGTACTCATTCTGCTGGTCATCCTGCTGCTGGACAAATTCGTCGATATCCCATTCGTACCGGTGATAAACGGCACGCGGCGATGGATTCGCATCCTCCCCAACATCGATATCAAGCTCCAGCCATCGGAGTTCTGCAAGATCGCATATATCCTCGCATTGGCGTGGTATCTGCGTTTTCGCAGCAATTATCGCCATTTCAAGGGTCTTATCGGACCTTTCGTCCTCGCGATCATCGCAATGATCCTCATTCTGCTGGAACCGGACCTCGGAACCGTGATGTTAATGATGCCGATCCTCTTTTCAATGCTATTCGTCGCTGGTGCCCGCGTAAAGCACCTCCTTATAATAGTAACGCTCGCCATCGTGGTCAGCCCGGTTCTATGGCATTTCATGCGACCATATCAGCGAATGCGAGTCTCCAGCCTGCTTTTGCAGAATGATAAAGTATTCGAAATGGCCAAAAACCACCCAAAACTCGCAACAGTCCTCGCCGGAAGCAGAGAGAACCTCATGAAATGGGAACGCGACCAGGGCTACCAGCTAATCCAGTCCAAATACGCCATCGCATCCGGCGGCCTGAAGGGTTTTGGATTCCGCAAGGGCCCCTATATCAAGTACAACTCCCTCCCTGAGCGGCACAACGACTTTATCTTCTCGATAATCGCCCATCAGTGGGGCCTTATCGGCTGCGCGGTGGTTTTTGGGCTGTACGGCGTGATAGTATGGTGCGGAACCGAGATCGCATGGGCAAATACCGACCCGTTCGCCCGCCTGACCTCGGTAGGCATTATCTCAATGCTAGTCGTTCAGGTGATCGTCAATGTCGGAATGACCCTCGGCCTGATGCCGATAACCGGCCTGACCCTCCCGCTGATAAGCTACGGCGGTTCAAGCATGCTAGTCAGCGTAATAGCGATCGGCATCCTCAACAACATCGGCAAGTGGCGACCCTTCAGCGTAGCCGGAAAAGCATTCGAAGGCGGCCAATAAACAGAATTTTGTTAACTTACGCGTTGCCATTAAGGCCTCGCTTTGTCATTCCCGCGAAAGCGGGAATCCAGACTAAAATAGCTTCCGCTGAAAGCGGTTTCCCGTAATTTTATTGAGTTTCAAGGAAGAAAAATGCTCAACATATCGATCGCAATCATAATACTCCTGACACTTCTGATCGTCGGCCTGCTGGTATTCCTCATAATGACCAACTCCGCGGCGAGGCGCGACATCTCCGCACAAAATGCCTCGATCACAATGCTCCAGCAGCAACTAGAAGGCATCAAAGGCGGTCAGGACAATTTCCGAACCGCACTCGAAAAAAACCTCCAGTCCGGCCAGCAGGACGTCGGCAAACATATCCAGGCAAGTCAGGAAGTACTCACCAAACTCCACAACCAGATCGGCCAGCTGAAGGGTTCCAGCGACCAGATGCTCCAACTCGGCGCAGACGTACGCAGCCTTCAGGACATCCTCAAAAACCCGAAACTCCGCGGCCAGATGGGCGAAACCTCACTCGAAAAACCTCTCTCCGAAATCCTCCCAGCCGGAAGCTTCGCACTCCAGCACCATTTCAAAAACGGCAAGATCGTAGACGCCCTCGTCCAGATGCCCGACTACTCCGTACCCGTTGACGCCAAGTTCCCGCTACCCGCCTTCGAAGCAATGACCAAAGCCGAAACCGAAGACGAAAAACAAAAACTCCGCCGCCAGTTCCAGCGAGATATCACCGCCCACATCGACAAGATCGCCGCAAATTACATCAACCCCGACGAAGGAACCCTCGACTTCGCCCTGATGTACATCCCAGCCGAGAACGTCTACTACGAAACGATCATAAAATACGACAGCGACAAAACCGACCTGATGAGTTACGCTCTGGACAAGAAAATCATCCCCGTCTCCCCCAACCTCCTCTACGCATACCTGATGACAGTCGTGATGGGCCTCCACGGCCTGCAAATTGAAAAACAGGCCAGCCAGATCAGAAAGAACCT
>DAOVVQ010000334.1 GCA_030637065.1 Planctomycetota bacterium | reverse complement strand
GAGGGGCAATGCTCCAATAAGTCCTCCAGTTGTTCAGGCTGAAAGCGAATGAGGTGCCATGCTGCACGGGTTCTTGATTTGGTGTCGGGCCAGTGGGGCTGAATTATAATAGTGTTGCTTCCGAACTGTTCGACCTGGCTTAGAACAGTTGCCTTAAGGCCCGCAAGCGCGGCGATCACAGCCGTAACCGAGGCGACGCCGATTATGATGCCCAGCGTCGTCAGCACCGAACGCATCTTATTGGCCCATATCTGCCCCAATGCGAGATATGTGCTCTGGTAGACCAGCCGCAGGAAAAATATAGGCGCAAGCAGCAATGCTTTCACGATGTCCCCTCCTGCAAGTCGCCGTGTGGCCCCGGATTGTTGTCGGTATCCTTCTCTCGCGGCAGGTCGCTGCAAATACAGCCGTCTTCCATTCGGATTATGCGTTTGGCGTGGGCGGCGACATTTTCCTCGTGCGTAACCATGATGATCGTCTGGCCCTGGAGGTGCAGCTCGTCGAAGAGCGCCAGTATACTGCCGCTGGTCTTGCTGTCCAGATTGCCCGTGGGCTCATCGGCCAGGAGGATGCTGGGGTTGCAGATCAACGCCCGTGCGATCGCCACTCGCTGCTTTTCGCCGCCTGAAAGCTGATTTGGCTTGTGCTTCATGCGGCTGGCTAAACCGACGCGGTCGAGGGCCTGACAGGCGAGTTTTCGCCGACCGAACCAGCCGGACCGTGAATAGATCAGCGGCATCTCGACATTCTTAAGCGCGCTTAATTGCGGCATCAACTCAAACGACTGAAAAACGAAACCGATCTGCTCGTTGCGGACCCGCGCAAGGGCTGCATCGCCGATCGCGGTGGTGTCCTGCCCGTCGAGTTCGTAACTGCCCGAGGTCGCCCGGTCCAAACAGCCGATGACATTCATCAGCGTGCTCTTCCCCGATCCGGAATGGCCCATTATCGCGACGAATTCATTTTCATAAACTTTCAAACTTACGCCATTGAGCGCATGGATACGCTCGACGCCGACCTTGTAGATTCGTTTGACGTCCTCAAGCAGGATTGTCAAATTGCCGTTTTCGGTAGTCATTTTTCAGATTCGTCGGCGTCGGATTTGTCTTTTTCTTCTGCTTCTTCCGCTTCTTTTTCTGCCGCTGCTTCTTCTTCGCTTTCATCCTTCAGGATCTGATCGTGTTTAAGAGCGTCAATGATCTTATACGGCCCTACCACGATCTTATCCTCTTCGCTTATCCCCGATGTGATCATCGTGTGGGTCAGATCGCTCGGCCCGACTTTGACCGGGGTCACCACGGCCTTTCCGTCATTGTAGCGATAGACTACGGTGGCGTAGGTCTTACTGTCATCGATCTCGGCGCAATTTTTGCGAATTTTGGCCGGCAGGCTGTCGATTTCGCGTGCCAGCACAGCCTGGCTGGGCACCTTGAGGATGTCCTCATGGACTCGCGTCTGAATATCGACATCCGCCGTCAGGCCGGAATACAATCTTGTCGCTTCCGGGATGCTATTAAGAAGTATCTCCGTCCGGAAGAATTTCGTTCCGCTCTGAGAATTGCGATGTGTAAGCGCGATCGAATCGACTACACCGCTAAATTCGACATCCGGAAAGGCCTGCACATAGACCGCCGCCTCTTGCCCGACCTGCAACTTGCCGATATCGGCTTCGTCAACCTGGGCGACGACCAACATCTGCGACAGGTCCGCTACCTCGATTATCACGGTTCCGGCATTGTTCATCGTGCCGGTCATTACCAATTCGCCTACCTCGGCATTGATCCGCGTTACCACCCCGTCGATCGGCGAGGTGATCGTGGTATATGTAAGGGCCTCCTGTGCCTGTGCCATCCTTGCGTCAGCGGCCTCGAGATTGTGCTGCAATACGACCAGGTTAAGCTCTGCCGATTTCAGTGTGTGCCCGGCTGCGGTGTATTGGGCCTGCAACTCATCGACCCTGCACTGGGCCTGGTCGAAAACGGCCTGGCTTATATCGTGCGATTCGAGCAGCCCCTTCTTGCGTGTCAGATCGCTATGGGCCTCTTTGAGCGATGCGGCGAGGCCGGACATGCTTGCCTGCTGGCTTAGGAGCCGGGCCCTTTCGACCTCGACCTGGGCTGTCTGGGCGGCGAGGTTCGCCTTGGTAGACCTGAGCTGACTTTCCAGGTCTTTGCCATCGAGCCGAACCAGCAGTGACCCCCCCGTCGGCGGATCGGCCTCCGAATCGCCGCCGGTTACCGTATCGCCCTCCTCGAACGGCAATTCGACGATGCGGGCGGAGACCTTGGCGCTAAGCTCGACCTTGCGGCTGGGCTCGATCTCTCCGGGAGCACTGACGATCTCCGCCAGTTCGCCGCACTCGGGCTGGGCGAGGCGAACCGTTTTGGCCATCTTGGCCTGGCCGCTCTTCTTCTTGATCACACCGTAAATTACGCCGACGCTCACCAGCGTTACAATAACCGTAATAACAATAATGCGGGTCTTTTTCACGCTAACGCCCTTTCTAAGAACGCGATGCAGTTACCGATAACGCCACCACAGCCTGATAAATCCAAAGCAAGACCTTGCCGAAATCGTAATTGTATACCAATACAGGACTTAGGTCTACCGAAAACAGCCTTGCCTGCGGATTGGGCCTCTGCTGCCGCCAGCTTCTACCGTTATAGACGCAGAGGCAGGCAAAATGCTACAACAAAAGTGAGTTTGGATGACAATTCAGCCGATATTGGCGTGAATAATGTCAGATTTTACCTTCAGAAAGGGTTTGAGGATTTAATTTTGCCCCCCCGCCGGGCTTATGGGCCGAGCGAGGCTGTTGCTCGCTTGAGCATGCTTTCGACGGGTTCGTCCGGGTCGATGTCGAGCCAGTTTACGTCCTTGAAGGTCTTGAACCACGTCCGCTGGCCCTTGGCTAACCGCCTGGTATTGACCTTGATCCGCTCGACAGCCTCATCCAGGGTAAGAGAGCCCTGGAGGTGCTCGATGATCTCGGCATAACCGATCGCGCAGGCCGCCTGGCGGCTAAGCGGCATATCCTCTGCCAGCAGGCCCTCGACTTCATCGACGAGCCCGCCGTCGATCATCCTCTTTACACGGGCGTTGATCCGGCCGCTGGCGTCAGCCTTTTCGCGGCGGAGACCAATAATGTGCCAGCCGTGCGAGACATTTTGGGCCTCGAACTGCGTTTGGAGCGAACTGATCGGCTTTCCGGTAAGCTCAAAGACCTCCAGGGCCCGGATGATCCTGCGCTGATCGTTGGGATGGATCCGCTCGGCGGCCTGCGGATCGGCCTTGGCGAGCCTGGAATGCAGGTTTTTGCTACCGTCAGCTTCGATTTCCTGCTTGAGACGCTCCCGTATCTCCATATCAGCGGCTGGGCCCTCGAACAGGCCATACAGCATCGCTTTTATATACATCGCGGTGCCGCCAACGGCAATAACCGGCCTGCCAGCGGCCTCGATCCGCCCTGCCGCTGCCTC
>DAOVVQ010000227.1 GCA_030637065.1 Planctomycetota bacterium | reverse complement strand
CCAATTCCGAGCAAAGGAGAAGCAATTTGGGTGGCACCTTTTTGCGTTTTTTGCAAAAGGGTGTTTGTCATCCCAGCGTTCACCGCAGCGGAGCGCGTCGCAGCTGGGAAGCAATGTCATCCCAGACTCGATCTGGGACCCGAATCCAAGACTGGATACTGTATACTGCATACGGGATACTGAACCTAAATTCTGGAAGGAAACTCTGCCTCATTGTACTCAGTGACGATCAGCATCGCGTCGCATATCGCCGAGCCGGTCAGCCGGCCCTGGTAGTTGCTGCCCTTCTTGTCGATCGCCTCCTGCGCCAGCATACGGAACAGCTCGACATCCTCGCCGGGAGTAAACGCAAACCCGTCATTATAGAACGTCTCCATATCGTCGCAGTAGGAGATCAAAGGACCGCCATCGCCGGGATAGACCTCGAAGTTCAATGCAATCGCCTCTCTGTCCTGCCTGACCGCAGTGTCCTGACAGCCGAACAACAAAAGGCACGTTCCCAAAATAAGCCAAGTCAAAAAAGGTTTCATGTCAAGCCCCCGATTGCCGCCCCATTTAATGCAACCTACACCCCATTTAGTGCGATTAATGCCCCGCATAGTGCAACTTACGCCCCATTTCATGCAATCTACGCCCCCATCAAATCCGCCCGAAAGCGGCACTACTCTTACATAAAAAATATAATAAACACCAGCCGAAAGTCAAATCCCCACACCACCCAAACCTCACATCCCACCCAATGCCCTCTCTTAACCAAACCGCCCAAACCGTATAAACCGCACACCCAAAACAGAAAAATCGCCCCCGGGTCCCATAATAGCCCCCAAGTCCGCAGGGAAGCAGGGGGTGGACAAATTTTTTCAAAATTCTGCGATTTTGTTCGGTTTTTGTTAGGGGTTTTCGGGCCATTTGGCCGATACAGGTTAGGTCAGCCCGAGACATACTCAAGACAAGGCGGCAGCAGGGAAAAAAGTGGCAGGAAAAACAGAAGACGGCAGGAAAAGCAAAAAACGGCAGGAAAAGCGGAAACCAGGCGAAAAATGGACAAGAACAGATTCAGCGGTAACAATAACACTCAGCCACTATGCAAATTCGGGCCCGGAGGCGACTTCGTCTCATCATGGCCGCCCGGCAGAACATCAGCCCTCCAGCAAAGACCAAATCCACTCCGCAAGATCCTCGAAACCATCGCGGATATAATCGGAGCGACCGTTAACCCGGAACTCATCAGCCAACTACAGGCCCAGGCAAATATCCAGGTCCGCCAGTTGGTCAAAAACGAGGCAATTGAGGAGAGAATATCAAGTGCCCAGACAAGAGATCAGACAGATCACGCCGAGGCAGTTAGACGTCCTGCGGCAAATCGCTCGCTTCGAGGCGAGACAATGCTGTTCGGCGACAATTGGCGAACTGGCCGAAGAGCTAAGCGTAAGCCGACCAACCGCATTCGAGCACATCGGCGCCCTGCGAAAAAAAGGACTCGTCAAAAAATCGCAGGGCAAGGCACGCTCTTTGAAGTTAACGCCCAGAGCCAATCGGCTGCTTGACCTCGACCGGCAGATAACCGCTCAGGTCCAATTGGACGCCGCAGACCCGATAGCCGCTAATGCTCAGCCCGGTGCCGCAGACCCGATAGCTACAGCATCTGCCGCCGCGACAAATCCGCCGCCGGCTGGGGACCCGGCAGTTGCGGCTGGCCCGATAGCTGCCGCGATGAACCCGCCAGCCGTTCCGCTCGTCGGAAGAGTCGCCGCCGGTCAACCGATCCAGGCTATCGAAAATCGCCAGGACCTGTCATTAGGAACCATGTTCGGAAGACCCGACGACCTCTTCGCACTCGAGGTGGCAGGCGACAGCATGATCGACGAAGGGATCTTCACCGGCGATTTCGTAATATGCCAGAAAACCGCCTCAGCCGAAAACGGCCAGCTCGTCGTCGCGATCGTAGAAGACGAAAACGCCACACTAAAAAGATTCTACAAACAACCGGACTGCATAAAACTACAGGCCGCAAACCAGGCCTACGAACCAATATACACAAAACACTGCCGAATCGAAGCCGTAGTCCTGGGACTGCTGCGAAGACTATAACGGAGCATTGGCTGCTCAGGGGAGGTATAATGCCAGTCCCGTTAAAAAAATGCGAGCCAGTCCCTCAGCATGGGTGGCAGCGCGTTTGCGCAGCAAACCGATGGTCGTATACACTATGGCACCCACCATCGGTTTGGCTTCGCCAAACACGCTGCCACCCTTGCTGCGGATAGCGCGTAGCGGCGGATCGCCTGCCTTTGGATACATGCGCCTTCGATGATCAGGAGTGCTGTTATCTCGGAGGTCTGGGATAATAACTCCTCGATGCATCGCTGTCCTGTTGCCGGCTTTGTTGAGAGTACCGCTCCTTGAACTGCCGAATCCTTTGATTGTGGTAGCCCCTGTAGATGACGATCAGCGAAGATACCAGGAAGACCAAGGCAAAAAATCGCAGCCACTTTTTGCCTAAAACCACCGGGATCAGCGCCAAAATGACGACAGGCAGATACCCGATCAGCTCCTCGGAATTCAGGATCGTAGTCGGAAACAACAAAAACCACAGTATCATTGCAAAGGCGAAACAGATTTTGACCATCGAATCTTTCACGATCGGCTCCTTTCGCTCAGATCCTCACCGTACAAATCACTCAGATCCTCACCGCGGAAAAACTTCCGGACAGCCTTGTCCTGCTGCCTGATTCAGGAGATGCGTTTCAGGGCCGCATGGGCCGCGGGTTTGCAGCTTTTTACAAAATCCAGCCACTGGGACCACCCCTGCCGGTAGACCTCGCCGGAAAAGAGGAAGCCGTCGTTGTGGCTGCCGAAAATCTCGATAAATTCCTTCGGTTCATTTGCCGCGTTGTAGAGCCGAAGACCGAACTCGAACGGTATCAGCTCGTCGTTTCTGCTGTGGATGACAAGGATCGGACAGCTAACCTTGCCGATATACTCCAGTGTGTTGTAATTGAATGAAGCGAACCAGCTTACGGGCAGATAGGGGTAGAATTTCCTGCCAAGGTCGACATAGGACGTGAAACTGCTTTCGAGGACCAGTCCCGCCGGCTTTGCCGTTTGGGCCAGGTGTGCCGCGACGCTTCCGCCGAGCGACCTTCCAAAGAGTATCGTATCCTCCGGCGGGATGCCTTTGACGCTACCGAGCCAGTCGAATGCCGCCTGCGCATCGAGGTAGGTTCCCTCTTCGGTGGGTTTTCCCTGGCTGGAGCCGTAACCGCGGTAGTCGAAGATAAAGCAGTTAAGCCCGAGTTCGTTGAGTGTGTTGATCGTATCGAGGCGGTGCGATATATTGCCTCCGTTGCCGTGGCAGATAAGGACGGTGAACTGGGCATTGTCGGCGGGGACGAACCAACTTGAGATCTTCAATCCATCTTCCGTCTTGAAGGCGATTTTTTCAAAGGCCAGGCCCAGGTCGCCCGGATCGTACGAAACTTCGCGAGTGGGGCTGTAAACGAATCGCGGTTGAAGGAAGTACAACGTCCATCCGAGGATGGAATAGGCGATAAACACAATGACTACAACAGGCAATAATGCCGACATCCAGCCGCCCTTTCTAAATCGTTTGACTAACCCGGGGATCAGCGCAAAAACCAGCAACGTTAATACAAGATACCGCCAATCCATTTTGGTGCTCCGCAAACCACACTAATGGTCGCAGGCGTATTTTAATTTGCCTGTGATTGCAAAACAAGATAGAATTCCATTCATAGCGATATAAAATACGCTTTGTATGACCGCAAATCCCTTTGGCTGTCGCCATGTCACATGCGGCTAAGAGGGCTGAGAATAAGAATTTTCTTATTCAATACGGTCGAGTATAGCATATTATCGGACGCAGTGCAAGGGGAAAATGGCATAATTTGCCATAATTTGAGGTTTTTTGAAAAATGATTAGAAGACGAAAAACGCCCCTGATTAGGGTTGGTTCGGTCGGAATTGGCAGCCGGGCTGAGATTGCCATCCAGTCCATGACCAAGGTTTCTACGACTGACGTGGGCCGATGTGTCCGGCAGATCAGGCGTCTGGTTGCGGCTGGGTGTCATCTTGTGCGGCTTGCGGTGCCGACAAAGGCCGATAGCGCCGCATTCGGGCGGATCGTGCAGAAGGTCGATGTGCCGCTGATCGCCGACATTCACTTTTCGCCGGCCAGGGCGATAGAGGCCATCGAGGCGGGTGCCGCAAAGATCCGCCTTAATCCCGGCAATATCAAGAAGCGGGCTGACATTCTGCGGATAATCGATTGTGCTGCGGCGCACTCAATTGCCGTTCGCGTTGGTGTGAACGAGGCGAGCATTCGCGATTTGAAGGGGCCGAGTATCCCCGAGAAGAGGCGCGTTTCCCTGATGGTCAAGGAGATGACCCGGTATGTTCGCCTCTTCGAGCGGGCGGGGTTTACGAGCCTTGTCCTGAGTGCGAAAAGCGCCGATACCCTCAGGACGATCCAGGTCAACCGGGCGATAGCCGAGGCTTTCGATTATCCGATCCATCTGGGGCTTACGCACGCCGGTCTGCCGGAAGATGCGAAGGTTCCGTCGTCGGTGGCGATCGGATGTCTTCTTGCCGAGGGGATCGGCGATACGATAAGGGTAAGCCTCGCCGGCGACCCTGTCAGGGAGGTTCGTCTTGGCCGCGAGATATTAAAATCGCTGGGGATGATCAGGGACTTAAGCCCCGAATTGATCGTCTGTCCGACCTGCGGCAGGTGCAAGGTCGAGGTCGTTGCCTTAGCCAAGAAGGTCAAGCAGGTCCTCAAGGGGATCGATAAACCCGTGCGAGTTGCTGTGATGGGCTGTATCGTAAACGGTCCCGGCGAAGCGGCGGACGCGGACCTGGCCATCTGCGCCCTCAAGGGCAAGGGGTTCATCTACAAACACGGCAGAAAGAAGGCCGTCGTAGCCGAAGAAAAGCTGCTCGATACATTAGCGGACGAGTTGAAAAAGTTATAAGGCATATCCTTTTTATAGCATCGGATATTCAATTGCATGACAGATGTAACTTCAAAGAGACTATATCCCTTTCAGCCAGTCTTCAATGACATCACGCAGGTCGGGAGTATCTACGGTGTTCGACTGGTCAATATCCGCGCACTGGCAATCGACACTCGCGCCACAATTGGTTTCATCAAAACGAGAAACAATAGCAGCGAAATCGGCCAGATCGACGCCATAGCCTCCGGCGATATCTCCGGAATAATCGGCATCGCAAGGTTCATGTATGTAGACGTACCACGCTTCCATATCTGCAATTAACTCGTCGGCAACTGCGGGAAAATCACCTATCACATTAATATCTTCCGATGGATCGATAGAGAGGTCATACAGCTCAGACTCAGTTCGACTGGTGTCATTTACGTTATGATGTAATTTCCAGTTGCCCTTTCTCATCGAAATGTTGGCACCGCCACCTACACTTGCCCAGAATAGCGTTTCGACACGCCCGCGTGTCGCACCAAGCCAGATATCGGAAACATCTTCTCCGTCGAGGCTGTCCGGTATATCGTCAATGCCGGCAATACTGCATAGCGTAGGCAGCCAATCCATGCCCGAGATCACGTTTTCAGTGTCGACGACGTTCGGATCGACGTGGCCCGGCCATCGAATAATAAACGGCACACGGTTATTCCCTTCGTATTGGCTTCCTTTGTTACCCCTGTAAATACCGGAATAACCAAGCATGTTTTTTTTGTACTCACCATCCCCGGTAGTTGGCGCCGGACCCTGGTCACTGGAAAAGACGACGATGGTATTGTCACGCAGACCGAGTTGGTCGAGTGTATCAAGTACGCGTTCGACGTTCAGATCGATCGACCATACATCAGCGACATAATTTTGCATAGAAGTATCAAGATCAGGATCAAGTGTGATGCTGTTGTCAAACTGCTCTTGTATGCCCATTTCAGCAGTAAATGGATTTACTACATGTGTAAAGAAATCATTGCGATCGACAACGAGGTCTGCAAACTCTGCGACATATTCAGCCGGTGGATTCACTGCATAGTGTGTACAGTGGCCCCAAATGTTTACATAAAAAGGGACACCGGCATGGGTATCATTATGGTCTTCGATAAATGCGATGGCGTTGTTAAAGAGATTTCCGTCTTTTCCGTCAAGTGCATCGCCGGGATTGCCTGAAGGGGTGTTGATCTCGTCGATCCCGTAGGTGCCCGGCGTACTAACAGGGCCGATATGCCATTTACCAAAATGGCCTGTCCGGTAGCCGTGATCCCTAAGCAACTTGGTAATGGTGATCTGGTCGCCGAAACCATAGTCGGCAACAGGGTGGTCTGCAAATCGCTGGGGTGCGCGGCCCGTCATGTAGCCGGTTCTGCT
>DAOVVQ010000279.1 GCA_030637065.1 Planctomycetota bacterium | reverse complement strand
TTGATATCGATCTCACCTAAACCGTCATCTACGCTCGTATCGACCCCGCCGTGAATGCTCGTGTACTGCGTACTGCACTTAATCGCCCCAGTCCGCGGGTCCAGTCCGTAAAAGAACACACCGTCATCGAGATAGGTGCTCCGCCCCGCCGCAAAGTAAACCGTATCGTCCTGAATGAGTATGCTGCCGGGAACCGGCCAGACAGACTCGACGTTTTCCTGCGCCATGGCGAACATATTCACCGGCGCCGCCCTGAATCGCCATATCAAAGCCCCATCCTCCAGGGCAAGGCAGTAGACGAAACCGTCATTGCTGCCGAAGAACGCCATGCCGTTGTAGGCGCTCGGCGGCGAATCGATCCGTCCGCCGGCGGTATAGGACCATATCTCGCTGCCGTTTGACGCGTTAAGGGCCATGACCCTGTGGCCGTCTATGTCAGCGACAAGGAGCTTGTTATCCGCCACTGTCGGGGCGCTGAGTTTGGCGCCGGTACCTGTCTGCCATTTAGTCTCCAAAACAAACGCGTTTTCAGGTCCATTTGCGGCTGTGGCGCTTCGCTTGCTGTCATTGCGATAGTTCGGCCACTGGTCCGGATAGGAGTCGTCGATTACAACTGTGCCGTAGGCGCCGCCGGGCTGAAGCTGCGGCTCAGGCGTCGTCAGGTTCCACGGCGTCCTGGCTGCGGCAAGGGCTGCAAAGCCGAATATCTTCGTCTCCATATAACACCCACACGAATGCGGAGGCGTATAACTTAGGCCGTTTGCCGGCAGCATGCCGTACTGACAGGTCCCCCTGACCCAGTTGTGCCTGGAATGATTGTCGCCGCGCAAGTCCATAAACTCCAGCCCACGATGACCGCCGATGATGTAATTGACCGTCGCCTTATTCCTGTAACAGCGGTGGTGGTGCCCAGCCGTCTGAAGGTCATACATGATGGTGTTTGTCCCCAGAACCGCTCCGGTGTGCAGATCGTAGCTTATATCAAATTCGGGCCCCGTCCAGACGGCACCGTCAATTACAAAGACGTCGACCGCCGATTTCATACCGCTGCCGACGGCAACGTTCCACAATACCGTCCCATCCGTAACGGACAAGGCCCACAACTGGCTGGAAGCGGCTGCGAGTACGACATCGCCAGATACGACCAGCGTCGCCGTTGACCATCCGACCGCCCTGCTGGCGTCGGCGTTTGTAATCGCAGTCCAGTTTTCACCGCCGCCGGCCTTGTCCAGGCAAACCACATTGCCATCGGCATGGAAGAACACTCTTGACCCTTCAACAGCCAATGTAACCGGGGTGATATCGCCCGTCGGCTCGTATTTCCATTTCAGGATGCCGCTGTTAGGGTCTATCGCGCAGATGGTCTTGGCATTTGGAAAAACGGTCAGATCCTGCTCGGAAGACGGATCGCCGGTTAAGACATAAAGCGTGCCGTCATTGTAAATAATCTCCTCGACGGCGTCGGTGTTCGCGTAGGTGCGAAACTCTTCACCGGTGGCGGCATCTATCGCGGTAAGGCTCGTCGACAGACCCATAGGAAGATAAACGTAATCGCCGTCCGTAACGAGAGTCCTGGGGAGCTGTACCGGTCCCGAGCGGAATTTCTTGGAAGTATCGGCCCATGTATCGATCTTCTTTTCCCACAGCGTCGTGCCGTTAAAGGCATCCTGCGCGACCAAATGCCAGTTGGCGCCCACATCCAGTGCAGCTACCGGGCCTTTATCGAAGATATGGAACATCCGCCCTTTCGCCGTTACGACCGAGCTGACGGAGTTTAGCTTATGATGACTGCGAGTCCATTTCGGCTCGAATATCCACTGAACATGTCGCGGCGGCCCGATTGCCGTGTCCTGGCTGACGGCATTATTATTCGCCGAATGCAGGTAATGCGACCATTCATCCATCTCCGCCGGCCAGGGCTTGACGGTCTTTGTCCAGGTCTCGCCGTCATGGATGTAGGCTGTGGCGTTGGGACTAAGCACCCGCATCACCTCGGCCATCGGCACGGAGCCAAGATCTTTGGAAACGACGAGATTCACCAGATTGTCGATGTAAGGAAGCTCACTGCCGGAAAACGTGCTGACGGACACATCGCCATACAGACCCTCCGAGCGGATATAAGCCCTCGCAGCCGCAACATTGCCCGAATTAGGATCCAGACCATGCACAACGTACCCGTCATTGGCATAAAGCGCAGCGGTAAGCTGGCCGCCCCCGCATCCGAGATGCACAACCAGCCCGCCTGTTACGCCGACGGTATCGAGGATCTGCCCGGCCTCCTCTTGAGGCGATAACGCCCAGGCTGGCGCCAACATCAGCAAAGTCGCCAAAAGGCCAATAATCATCATACGTCCCTGCCTCGCCTTATTCATCGATCTCTCATGCTTATCACTCAATTTTAGTTATCTATTACCTCGCCAAGCCAGCTTCGACGAAGGGCCCTGGCATCATTGGGGTCGACCGACCCGCTCATATTCAGGTCCGCACCGCCGCACCATTCCGGCTCGCTGCATACCCGCCCTGAGTTCGCCGAAATAACCGCAAAGTCTCCGTAATCGACACCGCCGTCGTCGTTTATATCCGGCGTATTGCCGAGAGTTCGTTCGATCTCGACTAAATGGAAGATATCATCGAGCCCGTCTCCGTTGATCAGGGCGAAATCACTGCCGCTGGGGCCGTTGTTCAGCATGACGGCATCCGGAATAGTTACGGTCTTCGTCTTCCATGTATCGCTGCCGGTGCATGTAACGGTATAGGCCGTCTTGAAATTACCAACTCCCGCGTCATACTTAAAGTCCCAGGTCGAACCGCTGATATCGTCGTAATAGATGACCGTAACGGCCACCTCGCCGGCCGGCCAGTTGAAGAAACCGTCTACCAGCTTAAAGTACATGGCGTTTTTGCCGCTGCTATTCTCGAACGCCCGGGCGAAACGCGAATAGATCGGCGAACCGGTGGTTATCGTCCCGCCGATCCTGAAGAGGCCGATGGATTCGTTATCAGGATCGACCTGCGTGATGAACCTCGAGTAATTTGTCGGCCATATCTCCCAGCCGGCGTCGTTGTACCCCGTCTGGCTGGACCTTTGGTAAACCTGACCCTTTGTGGCGGCATAGAGATCCTCCATCAGGGCGCCTCTGGCGGCATAAACAGGGTCGCTGCAAATAGCGGTATATCTTGACTGATTGGTTTTGCTCGCGCTGCCATACGCAGCTTCGGGAAATTTAACCGTATCGGAGGAATCCAGGCCCTCGTGCATCGCGATAAACGCCCTTGTCGACGTTGCCGGATAGACCTGGCCGGCGTATTTATTGAAAAACCTGAAGGTGTCCTGGATCGGAGGATTAACCACGGCCTGATCCACCGCACTGCTGGTAACATCCCATACGCATAAGCCCGTATTCAATCCGCTGATCGCTCCCCAGTAGAAGCCCAGGCTTTCGTTAATTTGATAAAGCGGATTTTTCCACGTCTGGTCCATCTCCGCTCTTGAGAATAATTCCAGGCCCTGCGGATTGACAGTATAGCGCTTCCATTTTTCAGTAAAGGTTCTAGCGCCGGTCAGATGATGCCCCCTGACGTAAGCACTGCCTTTGAACCCGAATCCAGAGCCGATATTGGTTATGATCCAATTCCATTCCTGAGGATTAGAGCTGGAATCTATGTTATTAAACAAGAGAGGAATGTTTGGTTCAGATCCCGTCAAGAAAGCCAACCTGAACTTCTCAAAGGCATTAAGTCGAAAGTCAAGCCATTGAGCATTGCTTATCTCATACTGAGGATCGATCACCGACCCCTTATACGGAGCCTCGTCGCCGGTACAGCCGGTTTTGACTTGGACAAATGCGATCCTTTCCAGCAGGTGCTGCGGCTGGGTTCTTAAAAAGGTGCCATACTCATCGATAAGATCATGGAAAAATGTTATGTAATTGGGGTCCTGATAGTAAGGGTACCAGGGCCATTTGTCCTTGCCGTTTAATGTAGTAACTTTCGGCACGCCATTGTCGTATACCCACTGAGGGGCATCCGGGCCGGGATTGATCGATAAATAAAGCATCTGGCCTCTGTCATAGGCTAATTGCAAATCCGCCTGTGTCGCACTCCAGTCGAAATGACCGCTGGAAACCGGTTGGATATCCTCCCATGTCGAACCTGAAACTAAAGCCAACAAATAATCGTAATCAGGATCAGCCGGGTCATAGCCGCCGTTCGATCTGTCCCAGACGCCATAGGCTTCAAGCAAAACGGCACTTTGAGCAGACGCCGTTGGCGATAGCTTCGTCAATAACATCGACATAACCGCAAGTGCAACAATTGTAAGAGTTCTGATATTCATTTTTTCCTTTCCCTTTCTACAGTGAACCAATCCAGTTTTCAGCAAGCACCCTGACATCATTCGGGTCAACCGCTCCGCTCATATTCATATCGGCGTCCTGGCACCACAGCGGCCCGACGCATTCGTCCATAAAGTACGCCGAAATAACCGCAAAATCCTTCATATCACAAAAGGACCGAACTAATTGGACCTCGATGCCCTTTCCGTCGATGCAGTAAAACTCCAGTTCTGTTCCAGTAAAGCTGGACTGAATCAGGTTTGCGCCGGGTGAACCTGAAAGCATCTGCCATTTTCCGCGCAGATCCACTGATATTGTCACGCCGGTGCTTTCATTGAAAAATATATTGTCGTCCTTCAAGTCGCTTACGTTCTGGCCGGGGTTGCCGCCGTCATTAATATGCAGATCGGGATCAGCAATGCTCATGCGAAGATGAGCCGGTGTAACGGATTCAATCATAACCAAGCAGGGATTACTTACCGCCTCAAGATATCCATATTCAAATTCCGCCGAAGCGTCGAATACCCCATCTCAAATAGCAGCTGTCAGCGAATCCTCTGCGAGAGGTGCGAGAGCGTCCGTTCGCTTGACATTATAGGTAGGATTGGCTGCAAAGCTTTCAATTT
>DAOVVQ010000010.1 GCA_030637065.1 Planctomycetota bacterium | reverse complement strand
CTTGTCATTCCCGCGAAGGCGGGAATCCAGCATAAAATAGCATCCGCCAACCTGTCTCGCCGTAGCCTTGGCGAAGGTGGAAGCGGATCCCGATCGACGCAACTGTGTTATTCGGTCCAGGCGCTGTTGGGCGTCTGATTGATTCGCTGTTTCCACGTCATGGAATCTCTCGAAAACGCCACTTCATTTCTGCTTATACCGACAACCTCAACGCCGTAAATACTCTGACCCTCGCGCAAAATCTGCCTGTCGATCACAGCAGAAGAGTTCCTGTCGCTGTACAGTATCGACGTAACCAGACCACGAACCGGCTCCGGCTCAGCGGCAACGGGAACCTGCGCCTTTGCCTGTGCCGCAACCTTGCGAGCAAGCTTTTCCATGTCCTTTTTGAGCTGCAATTCGGTCCTGGCCCGGGCGGTCAGTTCACTCTTTAGCTCGTCGATCCGGCCCTGCATATCCTCGATCCTGTCGTCAGCCTCCTGCTCTTGCCGGTCGAGCTGCTCGGATACCGCCTTCTTCTCATCTTCAAGAGCCTCTATCCGGATCCTGGAGTTGTTGTATTTCAGCCCCGCCCACCAGGCATAGGCGATAACCGCCGCAAACATCAGCGTTGACAGCACAAACCAGAATGATGAGCCCTTGCGATTCATAATACGATCAACCTTCCTCAGAAAGATACAGTAGTCCGATAACAAAGGCCCAGCCGCCCTGCAATAAAGATCCCGCCGCCCGGCACATACGCCGAACCCGGACCCTATTGGCGGCGTAAGCCAATTGTGCCCTCTTTGCCTCAGCGGACTTGCTATCGCCACCGCCGCCGCAAAAACAGCACACCAATGAAAATATTATTATAATAAATCCCGGCCTTTAGTTCAAAGGAGAAATCCGGCCAGCCGAACCCGCGTCAGGTCCGCACTCGCCGCTGGCATCGAAAATGGCGGATTAACAGGCGTTTTGCAGGCCTGAGGCAGTATTTTCCCGCCTCCAAACGTCGGGATTAACCAGAAAATACTAACCGAGACCCGGCTATCAGCCGATAGAATAGCTGACCGGAGCGTAATAAAGGCAATTGTACAATAACTCTAATCAGGAGCTTGTAATCATGAAGAAGCGGATAACAATAATCGGAATATTGTTGACAGTGTTCATTACAGCAGGAATTGTCCTGGCCCAGGACGAAAAACCCTCCAGCCAGCCCCCTGCCCGCCATCGCCCCAAAGAACTCGACCGGGCGAACTCACCGTATAGCGGAAGGCCCGCACCGGGCGCCAGCAGCGGTAGAAGCGGAATGAATTTTGGATCCGGACGCGGCGGCTTTGACCCCCGTAGCAGCAGGCCCATGCCGGGCAGCGAAAATGCATCACGCGGCGATGTCATGCAGCGATTCGATCAGCAGATAGCACAAAGAAGAAAGGAACACGAAAACGCCATCCGTGAACTCGAAGGAATAAAGAAAGTCGCCCTGGAAGAAAAGGCAACAAAGACCGTCGCACTCGTGCAAAAACTGATCGATAAGAAGAATGCGGAATTTCAAAAGGTCGCCGACCAGATCAAGCAATACCGCGACCGGCTGAAAGAACGCATGGGCGCCCAACAACAGCCAACACAAAGACCAGAATACGCCCAGCCAGGCGGCAAAGACAACCAAAGACCGGACAAACAAACAAAGGCCAAAAAACCAGACAAAAAATCCGGCTCAGAAAAAAATAAACCAAAAAAAGTATTCTAAAAAACAACAAAGTCTTTCACAAACAACACCCCAACAAAAACGGGGACCGGTAACATTCTGCTCGGTGCCGTGCCTGTACTCGTACAAGCATGTTGAAACGTCGAAACAGCAGCAAAAACGGGGACCGGTACCGTTCTGCCAAAGGCAGGTTGTACCTGTACCCGCTTTTGCGGAGAGGCACGTCAGCACGCAGGAACTCTACAATATCGTCCGGCGAAAACATGACGTTATCGGTTATGCCACGGTCGCCCGCACGCTGAAACTGCTAACCCAGGCGGATCTTTGCCGCGAGGTCGATTTCGGCGAGATCTTCAGCCCGCAACTCGAAAAGATCCAGAACCAATTCGTCAAAAAACACGGCTTCGTCGCCAAGTCGCACCAACTCAACATCTTCGGAACCTGCCCCAAATGCCAAAAAAAACAAATCGAGCCGATAACCCCAAAACAAACCCGAAATAAACAGAAGGGCAATAAAACACCAAACAAATATACAACACCAAATGAATAAACCAGACAGAACAGGGAGGGACACGCTGATCTTGAGCCTGCGGTGATCCAGAAAGCAGGACAGCAAGCCTTAAGCCTGCCGCGATCCTGACCTATCGAGGCAAACGCGGCCGGGACGTTCGCTCGGAGGCCTTCACCAGCCAGTTTGTCGGTAAAACCCGGCTGACCCACTGCAATTAGGCCACGATATCCACGCCGTCACCGGCGCGACACTATCATCCGAGGCCATGACAGAATCCGTCAAAACGGCCATCGCACTGCTTAAAAGCCGGTTAACCGGGCAAAACCCGTGACTCATCCCCTCTTTTCCCGGCAATTCGCGGCTGGATGAAGCGCCAGCCGCCAACCCTTTGTACTTGACTTATCGCCCCTAAAAGCGTATAATGGTCAGCACTGTGCAGGCTGGCGACGCACAGGTAAACGGGGCGGAGGTTGACGGGAAAGTTGGCTGTACGTGGCAGCTAAGCCCTTAGAGGATTCCACTGTGAAAAAAACATTACGTGAAAAAAACTTGAGCCCACAGACCGGCAAGGAATGTCCGCGGCCCTTTCCTCGTTTTCAGTTTGCCCGCGTAGCAGCAACCATTATCATCATCGCCTTAGCTGTTCTGGGTATGCGTTTGCTCTTTCGAGCCGCGATCATCAACGAAGCCGAGCTGGACGCCATCAGAGTTTCTAGCTTGATTCGGGATATCCAACTAAAAAGATTCATAGTGGAAAATGAGGAAGACTCGATTTCGTTTGTCATAAAAGAAGAGGCGGCAGTTACATTTCAGAGAAAGATGCGGTTCTTTCGTAAAGACTTCCGGATCGACAGGATTAAGATATACGACACCGAAAAAAAAGTCCTCGTCAACACCGACGAATTACTTGCCAAGAGCTCCGACCGTAACGACGACGCCCTTGATATCGCCCTGGGAGGCAACCCCACTTCAAGACACGCAACAGAGAAGCACTTCTGGGATATACACGAAGCCGAGCCTCACAACGTCGAGATCGTCACAGCCTACGTTCCGGTCTTCAAACGCAACGGCACTTTGATCGGCGTTTTAGAGGTAAACAAGAACGTCACCTACGACCTGGCTGCCGCCGACCTTAGACTGGCATGGGTGGCCCTGATCATAATAGGCGTCGCCCTGCTCATATCTGCTGTGTTAATACATGTCATCCATCGCAACACAAAGACACTTGAAGACCGAAACGAAAAACTGACAGACGAAACCCATGAGCGAAAGCGACTCGAAAAGGAACTGGTAAAGATCACGGAAAGCGAACGACGTTTGATCGGACAGGAATTGCATGACAGCATCGGCCAGCAACTAACGGGCATAGCACTAATGACCGAGGTGCTGGAACAGAAACTCGCCGCAGGCGATTCTTCCCAGGCAGCCTACGCCGCAAAAATAGCCGAAGTCGCCAGCCAGGCAACCGACCAGATACGAGACCTTGCAAGAGGACTGCATCCCCTGAATCTGGACAGGACCGGCCTAAACACCGCCCTTTCCGAATTCGCAGCCTCTACCGAACACATCTTTGGCGCCAAATGCTCCTTCGACGGCCCGCCCTCACTGGTCGCAAAGGACAGTACCATCGCGGCGAATATCTATCGTATCGCTCAGGAGGCCACCACAAACGCCATCAGACACGGCAGTGCAAAGAAGATCGACATCAAACTGGCTGTCAATGCGGACCACGCCAGCCTGACCATACAAAGCGACGGCACCGACCTTCAACATCCCGACCCCGATACGAAAGGTCTGGGCCTCAAGATCATGAATTACCGGGCCGAGATGCTAAACGGCAAGATCGATATCGTAACTGCCCCGAAGGGCGGAACTACCGTAACCTGTACCTTCCCGATACATAACCTGAATGAGGAATAATATATGAATGCCCCCCAGGACAACGGTGCAATTAACGATAAGGCGGCAAAAGTACTGATCGTCGACGACCACCCGATCGTTCGCCAGGGTCTCGCCGATCTGGTCGACCAGGAAGAAAACCTCACCGTCTGCGGCCAGGCTGGCGATCCCGACGAGGCATTGGCTGCCATCAAACAACTCTCCCCCGACATGGTCACCATAGACATCTCGCTGAAAGAGTCCAGCGGCATCGAACTGATCAAGGATATCCAGAACAGACATCCCGACCTGCCTCTGCTTGCAATTTCCATGCACGAGGAATCCCTGTTCGCCGAACGCGCGCTCCGCGCTGGGGCCCGCGGCTATATCATGAAAAGAGAAGCAACAAAAAAAGTCATCTCAGCCATACGCAAAGTACTCAAGGGCGACGTCTACCTCAGCGAGGCGATGGCCACAAAGGTGCTCTCAAAGGTCCTCTCAGGGGAAAAACCATTCGCCTCCCCCATCGACCGCCTTACAGACCGCGAACTGGAGGTATTCACTCTCCTTGGCGAAGGCCGCACGACCCGGCAGGTCGCCGAACAGCTCCACCTCAGCATCAAGACCATAGAGACCCACCGGGCACACATCAAAGAAAAACTGAACCTCGCCGATGCCAACGAACTGATGCGACACGCCTTTCAGTGGGTAAACGACCAAAGAAAAAAATAATATTCGCCCAACGCCGCTGCCATTTTACTCACAGGAAAATGTTAGTAATTTGCCCCACCACTTTTACCGGATACACCCGCGCCAACACATAGGGACTGCCCCGAAGGCAAAATAGGTCTTTCCCCGATACGCTGGATTTCGATCCTGTGACAAATTAACCCACAATTAACAAGCCGCTCAAATAGACCTGAATTTCGCGAAGCTGTTAGTAAACCCGATCCTGCCGGGGGAAACTTCACGCCATCAACAGGGTTGATACGACCATTACGTCTTTACAGCGTGAATACGGCGCTATAAATGCCGATTATATGGGCCCGATGAGAGCAAAATGCCCGGTGGCGAGGCGCAATAAAAAAGAAAACATCAGGCAACCGGAGTTGCCCGATGTTTTCCGGAGGGGAGAAAACTCTTGTACTACTAATATCGTCAAACCACTGGCTAATCCTTTAACCAAATTACACGATACTTATTTATTATACAACACAACGTATTGGCTGTCAAGCCGGTGAAAAGCAAAAAGTTATCGGACCTGCCGCAGATCGACCATAGCGTGGTGGATGCCAGGACTTGTTTGTGTCGCTCTAATGTTTCTTTAGCCACAAATGGCGGTAAATGTTGCGGATCTTTTCCGAGAACCTGACACCGATCCTCTGGGTGCTGGCCCCAAATTCAAGCCTTTGCATGTCCCGTTGGGTCTGCTTCTCTCGCCTGCCACCTCCGAAGACCGTCAGTATAATACCGGCGAATCTGCCGAGGCGTCCTGGTGTCTTGTCGGACTTGTCCGGGGCGGACGCGGCTGTCATCTCTGCACCGCGATCCTGGTTGCCGCGATAAGCTCCTCGCCCGTCCGGTCCGTATAGCTGGCCTGCGGAAAGACCTGATGGCTCCGAAGAACGTCCCACCGGCGGTCGTAATATCGCTGCACAGCCTCGATCCCGCCCTCGGCTGAGCCCGTATGGCGGTACCCGGCATCCAGAAGCCAGCGGCAAAACTGGTCATCGTACTCAGCGGGATATATAAGAGCTACCGCAAAACCCACCGGGCCGCCCTCTTGTGCTTCGCTATCGCCCGGCCCAGCCTCTTCACTACGGCTATCCTTTTCCCCCTGGCCTTGGCGCCCAGCCAGATGCACCTTTGCCCGCGACGGAGCAGTGCCGGTTTGTGCCAATGCCACCAGACGCTCAAAATCGCTTTCGGCAGCGCCAGCGCCCGCAGCGTAAAAGAACATCCCCATCTCCAGATGGAATATCTCGCGACGCACACCCTTAAGCTCCATCCGACCGTCCGGATACGCCCGGTGGACCTTATAAACGGTGATGTCCTGGAACTGCTCACTCTCAAGCAGCTCGGCGACCTCCTGCGAGGTAAACCCCACGCTGCAACGCTCGCCAAAGTCCACCACATACAAACCGATATATCGCTGTGCATTTTCAACTTCGGGCAATTTCATTTCTTTTCGCCTCTATGAACTTTTTCTATTTAACCTTCAGCCGGGCAAAGTTGCGCTTGCCGAACTGAACGACCATCCCGTCGACGGGAGTGATATCGGCATTGGCGTCCGCGACCCGCTCGTCATCGATGCGTGCCCCGCCCTGCTTTATCATACGTTTGGCCTCGCCGCTGCCGATACCGAAGGCCTCCACGAATATCTTCGCCATACTCGTTGCCGCCGCTGGCATGCAAACCTCGGCGATATCGTCGGGCAACTTATTCTGGGCAAAGACCTTATCGAACCCCTCAGCGGCGGCATTGGCCTGCTCCTTGTCGTAGAACTGCTCGACGATAGTCTTAGCCAGCCGCACCTTCGCCTCCTTGGGATGCGTCCTGGCACCATCGACAAGGGCGGCTATCTCATCGGCGCCGATATCCGTCAGCAGCGTAAAGTAATTTTCCATCATATCGTCGGATATACTCATCAGCTTGCCGAACATCTCCGACGGCTGATCGGTTACGCCTACGTAGTTGCCCTTGGATTTGCTCATCTTTTCCTTGCCGTCAAGGCCGACGAGGATTGGCATGGTGATCACGATCTGGGCGGGCTTGTCATGGAGTCGCTGAATATCGCGACCGACGAGGTTATTGAACGTCTGGTCGGTGCCGCCAAGCTCGACGTCGCTATCGACCATCACCGAATCGTAGCCCTGCATCAGCGGATAGAGGAACTCATGCATCCCGATCGGTTCGCCCTTTTTGTACCTGATCTCGAACGTGTCCCGCTCGAGCATCCTTGCGACGGTCATCGAGCCGGTGAGCTTGATGATGTCGGCGAGTTTCAGCTCGCTTAGCCACTCGCCGTTGTAGCGGGTCTCGAGTTTCTCTTCGCTGGTATCGAGTATCTTGCCAGCCTGCTCGAAATAGGTCCGGGCGTTCGCCTCGATCTCTTCGCCGGTGAGTATCGGCCGGGTCGTGTTCTGGCCCGTCGGATCGCCGATCCTTGCGGTATAGTCGCCGATGATCAGCACCGCGCGGTGGCCTAAGTCCTGAAACTGCCGCATCTTCCGCAGTACGACGGTGTGGCCTAAGTGGATATCCGGCGACGTCGGGTCCAGACCCAGCTTGATGCGGAGCTGCCGACCGACCGCAGCCGCCTCGGTCAAACGCTGGGCCAGCTCGTCGCCGCGAAAGACCTCGGCTGTGCCGCGCTTGAGCAGCTCTACCTGTTGTGCAATTTCTGCTGACATATATCCCTCAATCGAGCGTAAGTAACGTAATTGCCGCAGATTATACGCTAAACGCCGCCAACAGGCAAGCCCGGGCGTCAGTCGGTGTTGGGGTCGTTGGGGGCGGATTTGGGCTTTCGTTTCAGGAAGCCGGCTGCGTGGATGTATAGTGCGGCGGAAAGCAGCCCGAAGATGCCGCAGGTTGTTCGTACCCACGATTGGGCCTGCTCGTGGCGCCCCGCGCTTATCCAGCGGTAGAGCGGCATTGAGCGGTTTGGCCAGAACGGCTGGACGTCGGCGTGGTAGACCGAGTCGAACAGCACGTGCAGCCAGACGCCTAAGATGCCCGCTATGACCATCTTATAGAGATTAGGTGTATAGTCGAGGCGGGCGGTCTTCATTGCTCGCTCGATGAGGCGGCGTAGGGGGCGGACAAGGTATATTGTGGCTCCGAAAACACCACCTAAGGTGCCGCCTACCAGAAATGTGTGCAGGTGCCAGTAGCGGTGGATATTCGGCCAGCCTGCATCAGCGAAGCTAGCGCCGAGGACCTCAACATCGACGATGATATTGGCCAGAATGATCACCGCAGGGTCCACCCAGCGGCGAAAGAGCAGACCAATAAAGGCGTTCGGGCCAAAATGATACGGCGTTACGGGCATATAATCCTCTGATCAGCGTTTGTGAGCTTATGGTGCTGATGATAGAGAAAATGGCGGAAATTGACAATTGAAAAGTGGTGGGCGGCTGGGGGATTAGTTTAGTATACAGTAGCCAGTATTCAGTCCGACGAACACCCTTTTGCACAAAACGCAAAAATGTGCCACCCAAACGGGTCGTCATTTCACAGAGAAACCAGCGGCTGAAATTGGGTTTGTATTGGGTTTGAATTGGGTTTGTTTGTTAATATAAGGGTAGGCTGGCAAGACGGTGGATTTTGCTTTGAATATCGAATTTCGAAGGGTGGAGTTCGCTGTGCTCACTATTTTTATTGGCATTGTTTGGGCCCCTTGTAATTTACTATTTGCTACTTACTATTTACTGTTTTGTTGTTAGATGTTTATAATACATGAGGTTTGGTATTGCGTCAAGATTAATATTTCATTTTCACAGATTTTTTTACCACGAAGGGCGCGAAGAGCACGAAGAAGGGGGAAAAGAATTAAAGAATTAAAGAATTAGAGAATTAGAGAAGCATAGAAGCATAGAATTAGAGAAGCAGCAGGGATCCGTCTTCGCTCCGCTCCGCCGCATGGCTTTGTTTTTAGCTGTTTTTATTGGCGTTTTTTTGGCATTTCTGTGCATTTCTGAACCAAAGTTTGCAAATCTTTACATAAAGTGCGCACAAATTAACCGCTGATTTTGGTCCCGATAGATCGGGACTGGATATTGGGCTGTGAAAATTGGCGTTTTTTTGCAAATCTGAGCGCAAAAGTGCGCAAATATGAACAAAAACGAGGGGTATTCGGGGGCCCTAGGGGCCCTATTAGAGTTTTACGTTGCCTCAAGAAGCTCGCATGAAACCTCTAACAGGGTAAAGGTTATTTCGGGCGTTTTAGTTTACAGGTTTTTATTGACTATTTACTATTGGTTTTTGTTGTGTCCAGAGCTGGTGAGGTTATAATTGAGAGGTATGGTTGAGCAGCGAAGATAATTGTTGGCCCGAGGCGTCGGGGCCACTTAAATAGGTGACTGTGGGCGTGTTGAAAAAGTCGAAAATTGTGCAGTTGAACGGGTCGGCGAGCCATAAAAACCGTTCTGTATGCCAGAAAACGACGGTCCTGCAAGACTTTGAAGTCGTCGTTGCGGAAATCGTTCGGTTTTTCAACAGCCCCACTGTCCCTAGTTTTCCAGTTTTGATATGCTTTGTGACAGAATATTAGAACAGAAAAGAGAGCTTAAGTGTTTGTCGTAAAAAGAGTTAAGGCGATTGCCCGAGAACCCTAGCTTTACAAAGAGTTATTATAAATAGTGAGGTATGACATGGAGGGACTTCAACGTATCCTCAAAAAACATGGGCCGATGCTTTCTGGTAAATTAGGGGAAAAACTTGCAAATCAGGAGGGTATTGGACTTGAGACTGCTCGACAAAGACTATGCCGCACGGGATCCCCAATCCGAAAAATAGCTCTTGGGTACAAAAACAACCAATCCTTTGTCTACTTGCAAGAGGACTTTAATAGCGATAGGTATTGGGATGCCATCAAACTCAGCCTGGAGAAGTCATCTAAGGCGTACTATGCATTGCTTAACTCGTGTTTCTTTCACTCCGGTTTTGCGAAAAAGTCGCAACTGGCAGCCTATGGTTTTTCGCCAGTGAAGAAACTGACAAGGCATCTTCTTTACTCTTCAATTATTGGGAATCTTCAGAAGAACGGCCTAATAAGCGAATTTGTTGATGAAACTTTGGAGATAAATGACAAGTTGTTTAAGCAAAAAAACTACAATCGATTTAAAGCCATTGAGATTGCAAAAACGCATGTTATGCAGGATTTTCATGATCGGATGCGAAACTTGAACTTTGTTTCCTATAATACTGGAAAATGTTTGGGTGAGCATGCTGAATTCGGGAAGTTTCAGTGGGGATTTACTTCGCCTTCGTATCTTAAGGGGCTTAAGAGACGGATAGGTGAGAGAGTTCTCCCGGGTTTTATTGTCGCAGACATACTGATCGGAAAAAAAGTCGATAGGATTGACGCAGAGTTCTTCTTGCAGAAAATCGAGATACTGCAGCAGCAAACAAAGGCAAGGCCATTCATACCATTTTTAATATGTAGCAATGTTGAGGAGAGGACTTTTGGGCAACTAAAATCTCGTGGAATAGCAATCGGACGTGTGAGTGAACTGTTTGGCCCTTCTTATGCTAAAGCACTGCAACTTCTCATAGAAACTATTGCAGATGCAACAAAAATAATTAACACAAACCCAGACCAGTTTATTGAGTTGTGTGAGAAGATATCCACACTGAATGACAAGTTCAAGAATATGAAGGGGGATCTTTTTGAGTTCGTTGTGGGGTATTTCTATTCAAGAGAGCATTCCCCTTTAGAGATTGGCAAAATAATACATCCATCGGAATTCCAACCTCCAAAAGAAATTGATGTTTTTGTCAAAGGCTTCAATGCGTTGAAAGTAGTAGAGTGCAAGGCTTACAAATCGCCTTTGAATGAAACTGAGGTAGAAGATTGGTTGACGGATCACATACCAGTAGTCAGAAAGTGGATTTCGAGTCAGGATGATTACAAAAGTAAGGATTTGGTCTTTGAGCTTTGGTGTACATCCGGTTTTGAAAGTGACGCGATCAGGCTGCTTAAAAAACACACCAAATCAGTGAGGAAGTACGACATCAAATACTTTGACGGATCGGCCATCGCCAAGAAATTCAAAAGATTAAAAGATAATAAAAGCTATGATTTGTTAATGCGTTATTTTATGCCAAAGTAGAAAAAAGCAGGCCGAGTGGGCCATGGTCTGCCCTACGGTTTTGCCACGAGGTAGTTTTCTTTCGCCCCGTTGGGGCTATGGAATTTTTCTTTTTTAATTTAACAGCAACCCCTGGACACGTCCGGGGGTTAAATGTTTAGAACCAGGGATTTGATGCTTTTCTTCTTATGTGTATTTCTTCTATTATTGCGTTTCCTTTGTGTGTTGTCAGGTAATCTACTATCTCTGCTATTTCTTTTGGGTTTATTAGTTTTTGTTTTGGTATGTCTGGTCTTACGTTTGATACCATGTCGGTGTCTACTCCGCCGGGGCATAGGAGGTGTACTGTAATCTCCGTCTCGGCTAATTCTTCTGCGAGGGCCGCTGACATTCCTCTTAGTGCGTGTTTGCTTGCGGTGTATGCGCTTTGGTTGGGGTAGCCTTTTACTCCTACTACGGATGCTATGTTTATGATGAATCCGCGGGGTGCTTTTTTTAGCATTGGGAGGGCCTGGCGGCAGAGGATGAACGGCGCCCTGGCGTTTATGGCCATTACGCGGTCGTAGTCGGCTGCACTCGTGTCTTCGAGCTGGGCTGCGTGGGTTATGCCGGCGTTGTTTACGAGGATGTCGAGGCGGCCGAAGGACTCTTCCACTGCGGCTACGAGTGCGATTATGGACTTTTCGTCGGTTAGTTCGGCTGGGATGGTTAGGGGTTTGGGGCTGGAAGCGGCGGTTATCTCCTGGGCTACTTCGTCTAAAAGGTCGGCGTTGGTTGCTGTTAGGACTACGTTTGCCCCGCGGGCTGCCAGGGTCAGGGCGATCTGCTTGCCTATTCCTCGGCTGGAGCCGGTTACGAGGGCTACTTTGTTGGTTAGTGGTTTAGTCATTATTAGTCGTTAGTCGATGGTATCCAGTATCCAGTATCCAGTATTCAGTATTCAGTATTCAGTATCCAGTCCCGATGAGTCGGGATTTCGCTGCACTCAATATACAGTAGCCAGTATTCAGTATCCAGTTCTGTTTCGCAAAAGCGGGTACAGGTACAACCTGCCTTTGGCAGAACGGTACCGGTCCCCGTTTTTACTGCCGGTTTATTCTTGTTTTATTATTCCTTGGTTTGTCAGGTCGTCGGCTATTTTTTTGCCTGGGGCTACTGTCAGGAAGTCGTTTTGGTTCCAGTTTCCGTCTACTAAGTCTTGGAGCAGCCTTGGGTCTCCTTTGATCTCGTCATACTCCCAGCCGGTAAATTCGGCGGCATCTTTGGTGTATTGCCGGTAATATTCGCCGCCGGGCAGGTTCCAGTCGATATATGTCGCGCGGGAGTATTCTTTTATCCAGGACTGGTCGGCTTCCATGAGGTATTTTGCCTTTTCGGGTCCGAACTTCTGGCGGTATTCTTCGAGCATTTTTTCGTAGCGCTGTTTGCCGGGCATGTGTCCGCCCTGGATCCATCCGGGTGAGTACCAGTATACTCCGCGGTGCGAGTCGAAATATTCTTTGTACTTTTCCTTCGAGCCTAACAGCAGTGTGACGCAGTCGTGGCCTCTTGGTACTACCAACGGGATCGTCGCTGCCAGGCCGATGATGGCGTTGGAGCAGAGCCCGTAGCCTAAGAGGATCGCATCGTAAGGTCGGCCTTCGGGGTCGTCGGTTTCGGCGATGAGGTCCTGGAGGCCCTGGCAGAGTTTTTCGGGCTGTTCGTGGAGGCCCTGGCCGGTCAGCTCGATGTCGATGATGTTTTCGGTCTTAGCGGCGCAGAAGTAGGCCTCTTTCTGGAGTACCCTGCACACTATTAGTTTGAATCTCTGGATCACAGCATTTCCTTGGCTGAGGCGAAAAAACTATCCGACAGGGTAGCGGCGAGGTTGCGAAAAGTCAATGCCGGGTTTATACTCTTGCCGGATCGGAATTAGTTGCAAAGGTGGATCATGAGGTTTTACTGCGAGGAAATTCGTTCGGGGACGGTCGAGCTTGGCGGGGTTGAGGCCCATCATTTAAGTCACGTTCGGCGGTTGGGGGTTGGGGACGCTATCGAGCTGTTTGACGGCGAGGGCAGGGCAGCTAAGGCGACTGTCAGGGAGATTGGGCGGAAGGTTGTCCGGCTGGAGGTTGGTGAGGGCGATATCGAGGTCCACGAGCGGCGGACGAGCGGGCGGGTTGTGATCGCCGTCAGCGTGGCTAAGGGTCAGCGGTTTGACTGGCTGATCGGTAAGGCGGCCGAGCTTGGGGCGGACCATATTGCGGCTGTGCTGTTCGAGCGGACGGTTAAGCAGGCATCCGGGCCAGCGGCGAGCGAGCGGTATCATAAGTTGACGGTGGCAGCGGCGAAGCAGTGCGGGCGGGTGTTTCTGCCGCGGCTGACCGGTCCGGCGACGCTCGGCGAGACGATCGCGGCGATGAAGGGCGATTATCCGGGGGCGGATATGTTTTACGGTGCTGCGGGTGGATCGGATGGCGGTAAAGCGGCGACGGTCGGGGATCTGGCAGCCGCCAACGGTGATGTGGTCGTTTTTGTCGGGCCTGAGGGCGGTATTACCGCCGGCGAGCAAGAGGTGCTTATCGCTGCCGGAGCCAGGCCAGCCCGGCTTACCGAGACGGTGCTGCGTATCGAGACGGCTGGGGTGGGGTTTGCCGCGATATTGTGTGCGGGCAGGGACAGCCGAGGCTGAGGATATTTGCCGGGGCAGGGTTAAACAATTCGTATTTGTCGGCGGGTGTTATTCGGTTCTTTGGTTCGGGTTTGGCGGGTCGATCATGGAGTCGAAGAAGTTTTCGTCCGGCCGGTCGGCTTCGATGAGACGGCAGGCGTCGTCGATGGATTTTTCCGGTACGACGATGGCGAATCCGAAGAATCCCGGCGTTTGCGGCTTCGATGTTATGGCTGCTTTTACGTGGTTTCTTCTGAGCAGTCGCTTGTACTGGCGCGCGAGCCCGGCATCGGCGGTGCACGCGATGGGCACGAGCTTTTCGACGATCTTTCTCTTACTTTTACTCTTGTTTTTCGGTGTTTTTGCCATCTGGTACCCCCGATTTACAGGGCCATGTACGATGGTCGCGGCCCGGGTGTTCGGGTGGCGGATGTGCTTACGGAGGATTTGCAAAAAAAAGCGGTTTTGCGGATTTTTTAGTGTGCCATTATTGCGACTGGGACGTATATTCAGGCAGACAGAGAAGAGTTTATTTTGGTCTTGTGGAAAAGGGGGTTTACGATGGGTGAGGTGTTTAGGCCTAAGAAGGCTCAGGCTTTGAGCGACCTTCTGAAGCGAATCAACAAGGGCAAGGATACTGCGAATTTGCGCAAGGAGGCGGGGTTGCTTCTTTCGGATATCACGCCGGACGATATATCGGCGGCGGAAAAGAGTCTGCTTAGCAACGGGTATTCGGCGCGGCTTGTTCAGCAGCTTTCCGCGGCGTTTGTGGTGATGGCGTTGCGTGAGGGCCAGCGGGCTCCGCTGTCGGATCGGCTCGATGACAACCATATATTGCGGAGGATATTGGCTGAACACGACATTGCGAGGTGTTTTCTGGCGGACCTGAAGGAGGCGGTCGAGGCGATCAGGCTCAAGAAGGAAGTCACCAGCAGTTGTGCGGAGTTTATGCGGCTTGCCCATATCGTCGAGCATCTTGACGCGATGGAGGAGCATGTCGACCGTGAGGATGACGTTATTTTTCCGTATCTGAAGATGCACGGATGGACGAGTCTTTGCCGGGCCGCTCACAGCGATCATGTTTATATTCGGATCGCGCTGAACGATCTTGCCCTGCTGATCGCGTCTTTTGACGAGACCGGTGTCGAGGAGTTCAAGGTTCGGCTCGCTTCGATAACCAGGTATCTTTGCCCCACGATGCAAGAGCACCTGTTCCAGGAGGACAATGTGCTGTTCCCGATAGCGCTCGAGGTGATCGACGACGAGAGTGTCTGGTCGAAGATGAAGACGCTCTGCGACGAGATCGGTTACTGCGGCGTTCATCTTTGATCGGGTCGGCGGGCGCGCAATGCACTGTTGACATCAGCCCCAGCCGGTGTTACGCTTGGGTAGAAACTGGAAAGGGGTTCTTATGGAAATTATAAGGCAGACGTTCGATAGTGGCGGCGGCGAGGTTGAAGGGGTGTGCGTTAAGTGGCCCGGCTTTAGTATCCTGATGATCACCGGCTCGAAGGGTTTTGTGGCGTGTCCGGCGATCGATGTTGACGCCTGCGACGGTTTCGGCTCAGCGGCGGCAATAGTCGAAAGCGGCCCGGACAATCCGATCGGCACGCTCGAGAGGCTATGCGAAAGAAAGATAACCAGGGCCAACGCAAAGGCGAAAGCTCTCGGAGTAGTCGAGGGCATGGTGGCGAAGGATGCTTTTGTGCTGATAGCGTAGGGTTATATTAAATATCAAAAATTAAAATGTAAAACTACAATGTAAAAATCAAAAATAAAAGCTGTGTGGATTAAGAGTCCAACATTACCCGTGGGTGTCAATGCGCATACGCCCATCGGTTTGCTTCGCGAATCCCGATGTACATCGGGACCACCCGGCGCAGGGGTTTGTGAGAATTGTTAGCGATGTGCGATTGCCCATCGGTCCCGACAGATCGGAACGCGCTGCCACCCGGACGGAACACTTATTTTTGATTTTTCAGCAGCGCTGTTGTGTTTGGGTTTTGCGTTTAGTTGTCCAGTTCGATGCAGCATATCTCTGTGTGGCTTCTTATGTAGATTTTTCCTGGCATTAGTGCTGGGTGTGAGAATATTTCGCTGTCTTCGAGGATCTTTAGTCTTGCCTTTTCTTTGTATTGGGTTTTGTCGGCCTCGAAGAGGACCATGTATCCGGATACCGTTGTTGCGAGGACGTGTTTGCTGTTGGCGATTAGTGAGTAGTAGTCGTCGAAGACTTTGTCTTCTATGGACCATGCGGTTTCTAATTTGTTATTGAGGTCCAGGCACAGGAGTTTGTCGTAGGCTCCTCCGAAGACGAGATTGTTTATGACGACCGGCGTCGAGCAGTCGGTTAAGAGGTCAAGGTTATCGGCGACGGGTTTTGGGATTATCTTGCCATCCGGGCCGAAATCGTAGAGGCGGGTGCCGTTGTTTTCGGTTGCGAGCAGGAGTTTGCCGCCTACGTTTACGGGTGTCGGGACGTTGAAGTCGCTATCTTCTTTCGGCGACAGCGTCCAGATCCTTTCGCCGGTATCAGGCAGCCATCCGCCTGCGCTGATCACATCGTAGCCGACGATCTGGCGGACGCCTCCGAATGTTGCGACGATGAAGGATGCGTAGGCGGCTGGGGGGCCGGGTGATTTCCAGATGACGGCGCCGGTGCCGGGGTTAAGGGCTACCAGTGATGCGTCCGGGGCTCCGGGGTTTACGATGAGTTTGTCATCGACGAGCAGCGGCGTTGCGCTCATGCCCCAGGATGGCAGGTTGGCGCCGAATTCGGCGGTGATATTCTTTTGCCAGACGATCTCGCCGGTATCGATCCGTGCGCAAAGCAGATCGCCGAATGCGCCTAGGAGATAGACTTTGCCATCGCTTATGACGGGGTTTGCCCGCGGCGAGTTGCTGTATTCGAGGTCTTCGGGTGCGGGATATTCGATCGTCCATATCTGCTTTCCGGTTTGTGCGTCGAGGCAGCGGAAAATATCTTCAGTGCCATCCTCGCTTTTGTCCGGCACAACGACGTATTCGTCGGTTGCGGCGATCCCCGCTAAGCCCATTCCGGTCATCGGATGCCTCCAGAGGAAAGTGGGCTGCTCGGGGAGATCGGCTGGGGTGAGGTTATTGATAGCGTGGCGGCCCGGGCCCCTCCAGTCGGCCCAGCCGGACTCTGCTTTCGCCTGCGGCCCAAGGCCGACGAAACCGTTTTTGGATTCCATGCGGACGAGCAGCTCTTTATCGGTTTTGACGGCAAAGAGGGCGTCGGTAATCGCCTGCTGGGTCTCTGGATCAACGGTGTCGGTGGCGAAAACGGTAATAAACGGCGTCTGGATCGTCTCTGCGATCACCCGCAGCGAGCCTTTGTCGATGGTGTCGCACCCTTCCAGCAGGGCCATGGCATAGCTGGAGATGACACCGGCGTCAGCGACGTTTTCCACCACGTCAAGGGCGGTGCCGTTGCACGAGGGGCGCGTTTGGAGCGGGTTGTTGGCGGGGACACCTGCTGACTTTAGTGCGAGTACGGCTGCGGCGTTCTTTTCGGTTTCCCACTTAGGGCCGAAAAGGATTTTCCGACCTTTCAAGTCGGCGAGCGTCTTTGCCGGGTCGTTTTGGCGAACAACGAAAAGGCCGGTAACGCCGGTGGAGCCGCTTTTGTCGGTGAGCATTGCGATGGGCCGGACGGGTATGCCGGCTTCTTCGGCGTCGAAGAGGACCAGCGACTGTTTGCCGATTATCAGGTGGACCGTTCCGGGGTGCAGGCTGACGATGTCGGGCAGGTTCTCTCCGAAGATAACCGTGGTCTCTCTTTCGAGCCGGGCTGAGAGGAACTCCGCCAGATGAGGGTAACTCCTCTGGGCGAATCCGTCGACGCACGCACAAGCAAGATGTGCGGCGAGCGGGTCCATGACCACGATCCTGAGCAGTGAATCCTTACAGACGGTAGAGGCGTCATCGGCGGATTTTTTGCGGCAGGCGGACGCGAGCAATAGAAGGCCGCATAAAATAACGAGAAGGATACTCCTGCAAATTCTGTTCACCGGTCGGGATCTTTCCTGTTTAATTGACGGCTGATTTTGTTTTCGGCGCCGGAGCGAATGGTTTAGTTTTCAGCCTTTGCCAATACCCTTATGAGGTTGTTGCTGTAGTCCATGACGTATACCCGCGATTTGTCTTTGCTTACGGCGACGGCGATGTTGCTGCATGAGGCGGCCTGCCTGCCGGCTTTGATGAATCTTTCGGTTCCGACGTGGCCGACGAGGCCGAGGTATTTGCCGTCCGGGGTATATCTCTTGATGCGGGCCAGGCCGGATTCGGCTGTGTAAAGGGTTCCGTCCGAGCCAAAGCACAGGTTCATCGGGTTGCAACAGCTTCCGAAACCTTCGATGTCTTTCGGGTCCTTCTGGCCCCATCGCGTGATGATGTTGCCGTCGCGGTCGCACTTGACTACGCGGTGGCGGGCGTTTTCGGCTATGTAGACGAATCCGTCCTTTGCGACGATGTCCAGCCGCTGGCAGCATCCCCGGGCCTCTTCCATGATGACTACGGGCTCTTCGAGGTCGCGGTTGAACCGGACGACGTCCGAGAGTGACCGCACGGACCGTCCCGAGCCGTAACAGACGAAGATGTCGTCGCCCATTACCTCGATGCCGGATGCGCGGGCTCCTTTGAACTGGTCGCTTTCGGAGTAGCGGGTCTTGAGGACCCGGCCTTTGCTGTCGAGCCGGGCGATTACGCCGACGCCGCCGATGTATATTTCGCCGTCAGGACAGACGACAATGGCGTATGGTGCGAAAGGCACGTCCCATGTCGCCAGGACCTTCCCGTCGGGGCTAATGGTCTTTATCTCGTTGGTCTTGGCGTCGCAGGCGAGCAGATTGCCCTCTCTGTTCATGCAAAAAGTCGTCAGATTCTCGAAACGAGTCGCCTTGGTCTCGCCTATCGATTTGACTTCCTTGTGCGAGGCGGGCTCGGAGCTGTCGTTTGGGGCGGGGATATTAACGATGTGGTCGGGCTGCTTTTCGTCGGCACGGGCGACGAACGTCCGGGCAAGGCCCAGAGACAGGGCTATCGCGGAGAACAGGACCAGTAAGATCAGCGGGATTTTTCGCGTAAGGTTCATTTTTTCACCTTTCTCATTTATCACAGCGGATTTGCAGTTCGCGGCTCTGATGCCTGTATCGCATCAGGCGAGTGGTATTATACACGAAAACGGGCAAAACATCCAACGAATATCAGTCCCAGCCAAATATTGCGCTGGCGTAATGCTTGTGCTTGCACAAACATCGGGGCGATACTAAAATCTGCTGTTTGGCGGCAATATTCGGAATCAGCCTGGCATATTCTCGGAATCAGCCCGGCATATTCTAAGTCGCACCAGCGGGTGTTTTTATTACAGCTGAAGTTTAATGTGGATATTTACTGATGGAAACAGGGACTATCGAAATCAAGGGCGGGGTGGTGATCTCGGAAGATGAGTTTGTCTTCCGCAGCAGTCGCAGCAGCGGTCCGGGCGGCCAGCATGTTAACAAAGTAAGCACGCGGATGACGGTTTATTTTGACGTTAGTGGGTGCGAAAGCCTGTCAGGGCAGCAAAAACGGCGTATTCTCAACCGTCTCAAGACCCGCTGTGACAAATTTGGTATCGTTCGTGTCACATCTCAGCGGCATCGCAGCCAGATCGCAAACCGGCGGGCGGCCCTGGAGAGGCTTGTCGAGCTGCTTTCAAAGGCTCTGGAGAGGAAGCGGGTGCGGAGAAAGACGGCTGTGCCGCGGCGGTCGCGGGAGAAACGGCTTGGGGATAAAAAAAAGCGAGGCGATCTGAAACGACTACGCGGCAGGGTTGCCGGAAATGAGGATTAGACGCCCAGCAGGCAGGTTTATTGGGGCGAGAGATTTAGTTTTGGCTAAGAATGGGTTCAGCCGAATCCCCTGAAAAACAGGGTGTATTCCAGTGCCAGGTTTGTTTTTGTTCCAAAAACAACGACCATAGCAAGGGTGTCATGGTTTTTCAGAGGTCTTAGCCGTATTTTTCTTGCAATCACAGGGCAATTCTATATATTTGTAAGGCTTATCATATAAACAAAAAGGTGTTTTCTTTGTACATAAAGGTGGTATTATGAGTTTAGTAAAGTGGATTCGCAAGAATGAGCGAAAGTTAATGGCGGCACTGCTGGTCCTTATTATGATCGCTTTTGTCGGTGGAGTGGCTCTTCAGGAGATACTCAAGCGTCTTGGGGCCGGCAGCCAGGTAGTTGCGCGGTTCGGCGAGGACGGTCAGATCGGGCAGCGTGACCTTTTTGAGGCGAAGAACGATCTTATGGTCTTGAGGCTCCTGGGTGTCGACCGGTTGATGTTGCTGCGACAGTCGCTTTTTCAGACGCCGGATTTCAAGTCCAGGCTTCTTGGTCAGCTTCTTTTCCCCGACCCTCAGACGGCGGCGATGGTCAGCGATGATTTGAAAAGGGCGATCGTTCAGAATAGTTACCTCCTGAGCAACCGCGATATAGACGAATTTTTCAGCGAGACTGGGAGCAGGAGCGAGTTTTACTGGATCCTTTTGACGGCTGAGGCGCGTCAGGCGGGCTGTGTCATTTCGGATGAGACCGCCAGGGAGAGGCTTAAGTATCTTGTCCCCCAGATCACGGAAAACCAGGCCAGCGCCGCTATGATGGTTGATTACATTATCAACAAGCATCGCGTTCCCGAGGAGCGGATCATCCGTACCTTTGGCGATCTGCTTGCGGTCCTCAGTTATGCCAACCTGATGACGAGCAATGAAGATGTTACGCTTGCCCAGGTAAGATCGGGTATTGGCCGGCGGGGTGAATCGATCGATGCCGAGTTTGTCAAGATTGACGCCGCTATGCTGACAGCCGATCAGGATGAGCCGACGGAAGAAGAATTGGCGCAGCAGTTCGGGGCGTATATAGATTCTTTGCCGGACCGCATCAGCCGGAGCAATTCTTATGGTTTCGGTTATAAACTCGATGCCCGCGCTCAGGTGGAGTATCTGATCGCCAGAGTGGATGACATTCGGGATACGGTCCAGCGGCCTTCGGCTGAGGCGACGGAAGAGTTTTACAGGAGGAATGTGGAGGTTCCGGAATACGGCGGCCTTTTCAAGTACAGTGTCCAGACGGATCCGAACGACCCGGAGTCGACGATCGAAAAGACGCGAAGCTATGCGGCGGTGGCGTCGAAGATCCGCGAGGTGATGATCGAAGAGAAGACCAACAGCAAGGCGGACATGATATTTAACGAGGCCAAAGAGATTACCGAGGCCGGTTTTGCGGGCCTGGATATGCGGGAGGCGACGTCCGGGCAGTTAGGCGATCTGGCCGGCGATTACGGCGACGCGGCGGCGAAGTTGTCGGCGAAACACAATGTAAAAGTTTACACCGGCAGGACGGGCATGTTAAGTCAGCGGGAGATTGCCGGCGACAACTATCTTGGTATGCTTGCGGTACAGGGGCAGAGTATGATGCCGGCATCGTTGGGCAAGATCGTTTTTGCGATAGACGAGCTTTCAGTTACGGTGCTGGGTCGATTCGACGTGTCGACGCCGAAGATGTGGGAGAACATCGGTCCGATGCGTGACAGGTCGGGCGGTATCGTTGCGATGGTTCGTGTTACCAGGGCCCAGCAGGAGATGGAGCCCGCGGGACTGGATACATCGTTCAGTATTAAAGGTGTGGTTCTTGACGAGGCCGACGACGAGCCGGCGATTTATTCGGTTCGGGAAAAAGTCGTTGCCGACAGCAAGGTAGTTAAGGCGATGGAACAGGCGAGGGAGTGGTCCAACGAACTTGTCGGGCTGCTCGAAAATAAGACCTGGGGCGAGGCCATCGGCGAATTCAACAAGCTCCACGAGCCGAAAGACGGCGATGACTCTGTGTTTGTTCCGTTGCGACTCGATGAACTTTCGGGTCAATCGCGTACATCTATCGAGGAGATCAAGGAGATGAAGGTGCTGTCGCTGGAAAACCCGATCGCGGCGGATTACGTCAAGATGATGGTGGAGACTAAGGCGTTGAATGACAAGTTGTACTCTGTTTTTTCGCCGGGTCACACGGAGGTGCTGGACGCAAAGAGGGTTCTGGAGTTCAGGCCGGGGACGAGCTACTATATTGTCAAGGATATTTCCCGCACGACGGTTACCAACGAGCAGTATTACAATTTGAAGGTCATTGGCTCTTATCAGATCGACGCGATAAGGTCCGACAATCTTGCGTTTATCCACTTTAGTCCGGAGAATATCTTCAAACGCATGAACTACAGCCTGGAGAATCAGTCGGATTCGGATTCCGAGGAAACCGAGCAGACCGAGCAGACCGAGGGGGCCGGTGCGGCATAATAATGGCTAAGCAATCCAAAATCGATCATCTGCTTTTTCTGATAATTGTCGCCCTGTTGGCCTGGGTGATTCCCGGCGGAGGTCATTTTGCGATCAAGGAAAGAAAACGCGGGATCATCATCTTTGTTACGATCACGCTGACTTTTTTGACGGGTCTTTATGTCGGCTCTGTCGCCGTGGTCGATGCCGTAGGGTCGTGGCCGTGGTACGTCGCTCAGATGGCGGCCTCTCCCGCCGTCGGGATGATCGCCAATATCACCAGGTCCGGCGAGTACGTCAGTTACGGCAGGCCGTTTGACATCGGCCAGATATATACGACTATCGCGGGGATGCTGAACATTCTGTGTATCGTCAGCGCCGTGTATATGGCTTACTGCGGCAGGGGCGAAATGATCGGGGACGAAGAAAATGACGTTTGAACCGGCGATCCTGTTAGCGACATTTACGGCTCCCGAGAATATCGGCACGACGCCGCAGTCGATGCTCTGGATGTTTCCGCTTCTGGCGTCGATCGCGATTATTTATAAGGCCACCAAGATGCGCGTGCTTTTGTGGGGCAGCTTTCTCAGGAGCGCAACAATTCTGTTTTGCACGCTGAGTGTGTTCATGGTCCTAAGCGCGATATCGCTGAAAATCATCGTGTGGTTCGTGACGGGCTGATCGCGGTAAAGAAACCGCGTGGGCCAGGGCCCACCCTACCGACTGAAGCCTACGCTGTTTAGCTACGTTGAGTGCGATATTTCGCACCAATCCGTCTAAGCAAAGCCGAATCGCCGATGTCACACATTTTGTTCGTGCAGCAGCCCCAACGTTACAAGGGCGTTTAGTGCCGCTTTTTGTTCTGCTTCCTTTTTTGTAATGCCCCATGCGCTTGAAAACCGGCGGTGTCCCACGGAGGCCCTGATCTCGAAGCACTTGTTGTGGTCGGGTCCTTTTTCGTCGAGCAGTTCGTAGATCGGTGTGGAGTTAAATTCCTGCTGTGAATGCTGCTGGAGCAGAGACTTGAAGTTTTCCTGGTGCTGTTGTGCGTCGGCTTTTTCGATCAGCGGGCCAAAGACTTTCAGCAGGAATTCCGCTGCCGCTTCAAAACCGCCGTCCAGATAAATGGCTGCGACTACGGCCTCGAAGACGCCAGCGGCAATAGATCCGCTCATTGCCCTTGTCCTTGCGATTCCCTTGCCGACGTCGATAAATCCCGGCAGTCCGAGCTGATTGGAGAGCTTTGCGCATGTTTTGCGTGAGACGAGCATGCTCTTTATCTTTGTCAGATCGCCTTCGAGATAGCCGGGGAACTGTGCAAAGAGGGTCTGGCAGATCACCAGGGCCAGGACCGAATCGCCGAGGAACTCGAGCCTTTCGTTGCTGGCAAGGCGATTGTCCGCCTGGGAGGAATGCGTAAATGCCTCGACCAGTATGGTCGGGTCGGAAAAGTGATAATCCAGCAGCAGTTCAAGCTGCCGCAGTGTTTCGTCATTCATCTGCCTGTTTCCTGTCACTGTAACACGCAAGCAGATTGCGAATACCGTTGCGAAAACGGCATTCGTAATAGGCTTGCAAATAGCCAAGTCGATTACATGTTACGTTAAAGCGATTGCTTTGTCAACAGTATCTAAAAAACCCGGATGGTTTTCCGGCGAAGGCTCGCAATTGCGTATCCTCGCCGAAGGGCGATGGCCTGTCAGACGACAAATTGGAGACTTGCCAGCGCTACAAACTGGTCATCGACGAACTCAAAGACATTTTCAAGCCCTGTTACTGCGAAGATACTCATAGTCTGGGGCTTGATGGTAGAGAATACGAGGCGGTGATCGCAGTCTGTCAGGACTTTCCGGAGCTTTAGCAACTTGGCGATACTGGAAGAGGTAACGATATCGATGTCAGCGAAGTCGACGACGACGTCGTAATCACCCTTTTCGATGACCATACCGGTGACGGTCTGGAGCTCCTCACCCATTTGAGGCTCAGCGGCAAGATTTATCAGTATTATATTGTCAGACCATTTTTGGATACCCATTTGCTCACTCCTATAACACAGAATCGTAGCATAATTATCTATCGGCACTGGATGTGCCGGGGTTAAGCAAAAAAACCGGTTTTTTGGGGCTCAGGGGTGGATAGGCAAATTAAAGGTACCAGGTACCTTTAATTCTCGACACTATCGAGTCCGGAGGTCTTGATATGGCTCCCAAAAACGCTATTCACCTTGCATTTTAAGCTCTCAAATAGTATAATGGGGAGATTGCACCGGACATCGGTGTGCCTTAGGCAACCTTCTATGAGCAGGACGATTTAAGTGCGCCCAACTTCCCGGATTATATTCCATTGGAGCTGAAACCGTTAGGGGCTATGATGGTTACGTACCTGGGGTTTCCCGATCTGAATACGTTCGAGTTTGTGCCGTATGCCCCGTCGGTGATCGCGGGCAATCTGTCGCAGAGTCTCTTCTTCGTGCATAGTGTCGATATGGTTGAAGGCGAAAACATCGCATACGACAAGGACCGCTTCATGCTCGATACCGGCGCACAGGTTACGGTTATCGGCTCCAGGATCGCGTCCCGTTTGAAGCTTGATCCGGATGACCCTAATTTCATCGTCGAGATCCAGGATGTCACCGGCGATATCAGTGAAGCGCCGGGTTTTTACATCGATTCGGTCGAGATACCCGGGATCGGCCAGTGGCTGAAATACAAAAACGTCCCCGTGATCCTGATGGACATATATTCTCCCGAGGGCGGCACGCTCGACGGTATCATCGGGATGAATCTTTTTGTGGAATACAATATCATACTTCACGGCGGCGGGATGATGCTCGATGACGAGCCGAAGCTGGAGTTCGAGCGGATCGTTCCGATTCCCGGCGATATCGCGCCTCCGGGCGGTAACGGTGAGGTTACCGGGCTTGACTTAGAGGTCCTTGCGGGCGCGTGGCTTTCGGTGCCGGGTTCGGATAACTGGCAAGCGCCGGCTGACATTGCGCCTGTCGGTGCGCCGGACAATGTCATCGATATGCTCGACTTCGCCGTCATGAGCGAGCACTGGCAAGAAGGCGTCGATATGTAGCCAGCCGCCCCCAAACTGCAGGGTGGGCCTTGGCCCACGCGGTTTAGCGGGCATTTGGTTAAAACGTTACGTTTTTTCTTTTAGACGGGATAACAGGATTAAACAGGATAATGCGGCCGTTTAGTCTGCAGGGCGGGCTCTTAACCCATTCGATTCGGTTTAGCCGCATCACAGATTCAATAGCTGCATTCCAAAGCCGGGCCCGTCCGGGCAGGTGAGTAGTCCGTCTGCCAGTTCGTACCCGCTCAGGTCGACGTCGGCGGAGCTGCACGTGACGCCTTCGATCGTGAGGACGTTGCCCATCCCAGCGGCCAAATGGGCGGTGTAGTTGCTCTTCAACGCGTTTCCCCACGTGTGAGGCGAGGTTGGTATCGCTCTGTCGATCAGTTGGGGCATCAGCTTTCGCCAGTTGCTAAAGCCATAGCCGCAGATGTCCGGTAAGAAGACGTCGACGAGGCCGTCCTTTGCCAGGTCCATGAGAAAGTCGCGATCGAAACCGGCTTCGCCTTCGGCGATGAGCGTGTCGGGGCAGTTGTTGTTTAGATAAGCCTTGAGCAGTTCGAGGTCTTTGCGGCTCTCCTGGAAGGGCTCTTCGATCCAGAAGAGCTTTACGTTTTCGATACCGTCCATGAATCGCAGGAATTGTTCGGCTGAGAAGCCGTTATTGCCATCGACGAGGACGCGGCAATCGGGAAAGCTGCGGGCGATCAGTTTCGTGATCCGGATATCGCGTTTGAGCCCCTGCTCCTTCGGCATCCATTTGTTCCCGCGACCGATCTTGACCTTGAGCTGGCGATAGCCCAGGTCATAATCGTATTGGCAGTTGGCCATGACCTTGTCGATACCGGAGGGTGCCTCGGGCGGCTCGAGGTCGTCGAAATAGATCATGCCGCTGTAGCAGGGGTTGGCCAGCTTGCCGGAGAAACCTAACATTTCGTAGACGGGCTTGTCGAGTATCACCCCAGCTAAGTCATGAAGTGCGATATCGGCAAAATTCACTTGCGGCGTGAGTATTCCGCGGGCAGGGTCGATGAACTCGCTGACGGGCCTGCCGATCATGCCTTCGATGGCCTGCTTCGTATTGACGGGATTTTTCTGGCTGTGCCCCCAGCCTAAGGCGCCCTTGTCGGTGGTAATGACGTAGACATTTCGCTTGCCGCCTCTGCCGTGGACGTTCTTCGTCGAATTCTTGCCCACCAGCCGCGGATAATAGAGCCCAACGCTAACTGTGCGCACACCGGCGATCTTATGCTCGCTGAGAACATCCATTTGAGACCGTGAAGCGGCGGAACTGCAACCGCCCATAACCGTCCCGCACACCCCGACGCCAGCGGTCTTAATAAAATTGCGACGATCCATAGAATTTCCTTTCATTTATATTTGTCAGTCTTTGTCCCCACAAAGCACGGCTATTCGCCGAGGTGGCGGACTATCCCGAGCTTTCTTGGTACTACTATGTCGGCCTTTCTTGGTGTCTGGCTGGGGTCTGTTCGGTAGTCGACGTCCATGATCTCGATATACTCGGCGGTATAGTCCTTCAGGACGCCGGCGTACTCGACCAGCTTGTCGGCCTTGATCGTCTCTAAGACGACGATGTGGCCGATATATCTCTCCAGCAGCGGCTCGTATGAAGTGCCGACCGAGCCGATGAGTTCCTGCTTCATCTGCGAGACGTATTTGTCCTGCGTACCCAGAACGGCTCCGGCTGGGGTGGCCTTCTTGGCGTGGCTGATCAGGAGGTTGGTAACCTCCATCACCGAATCGCGGATGGTCTTAAAGACGTTGACCGTTTTCCTCTTCCAGCGGCTGAGCAAGCCGGGATGATACGTCTCTGTGAGCTGTTGCTGCCTTTGCTTTTGGCCGTCCTCGCTCAACTGGTCGTGGAACCTCACCAGCATCTGGATGTTGCCGTACTCATACTTGTACAGGATGTAGCTGGCCTCGTCGTGGCCGTCTTCGTCGGCCTGCTTGTCGGCGTAGGTCAGCTCCATACCGGTATTCTCGACTCGCAGCGTCCCCCAGATCGCCTTGCCAGCCGTATGCTCGACGGTCACCATATCGCCGGCAAAATCCTTGAGACACTTGTCACGCTGGCGGCCCTTGACAAACGCAGCGACACCCGCACTTAACACGACAAAAAGAACCGTTATAAGAAACGGATTAGCGATCATATTGGTCATTAACGCGTCCATAACAGGCGTTCTCCCGAAAATAACAAAATATCCAACCAAACCAAACAGCCAAAAAACAACCTCCCACCAAGCCAGCCAAAATCAATAATAGCCGCAAAAAACCACAAGAGCAACGCAAAAACGACCGGCCGCAACCGCAAGAGACTGACAAAGACCCCTCAGGCAGGATTAACAGGTTTTTAAGATTTCGAGTTTGGGCTGGGGGTTTGTAGATTTTGAAGATTTAGTTTGATTTTGGAGTTAATGTAAGGTATTCTGTAGCCCGGTAGTTTTCCGTGGTTTTTTGAGGTAGGACTCATGGCAGAGCGAAGTACGCATTCTATTGTTAGTATTCCGGATGAGGTAATCAAGCACCTTCAACCAGATGAAGGTGTCGAGCTATTTCGTGAACTCCTCTGGTGTGAGGCTGGACATTTAGGCGTGCCCATCGGAAGGATTCATATTTCCAAAGAGTTGACACTTGCGGACGGAGGGATAGATGCTTCGGTTGAGCATGAAGCCTTGAATGACCCAACTGCTGTTTTGTGTTTGGGTGGGACTCATTATCAAATAAAGACAGGTTCGGGCTCGAAACCTTGGCAGAAAAGTTGGGTTAGGAAGGAACTGTTCGGGAGTGCAAGGGCAGAGGTGAAAAGTGACAACCTTGGTGATAGCGTCAAAAGGTGTCTGGAAGCAGGCGAGCGATATGTTGTTGTCTGCTTTAGCATGCCTTGTTTGCCCAAGTACATCAGGAGCGCAAAAGATCACATTGTCTCCTGTTTTAAGCAATGTGGGTACAAGGAACCTAATGTGGAGGTGTGGGGATGCGACCATATTGTGGGATTCCTGTCGAGATATCCGTCTCTTTGCTTGAAGGTGAACAAAAGGAACACATACAGTTTTTTGACGCACGAGAGTTGGGGACAGAGTGAGGAAATGTTGCTACCGATCCATTTGGGGCAGGAGCAGAAGAGCTTGATCGGAAGCATACGCGATTATCTTAGAGGCGATGATATTCGGCACATTAGGCTAATTGGCGAGCCCGGTGTAGGTAAGACGCGACTTGTGCTGGAGGCCACGAGAGACGACGATCTGGCACCGTTTGTAGTATATATTGAGCACGCTGAGGATTTCCAAAAGAGTCAGCTTTACAATGAAGTCATGCACGCAGAGAATAACTATCGGATGATTTTAGTGATTGATGAGTGTCTGTCGCGCGAGCGGGCGTCTATTTGGAATTCCCTTAAAAGACGTTCAGATAGATGCCGATTGGTGACCATAGATCACGGGCCGGAGGACTCGGAAGATGCAATGATGGTTGTTGTGGAATGCCCGATGCTATCGGAAGACGCAGTTGGAGGCATTATCGAAGAATATATCGGGTCTAAAACTGAGGCGGTTCACTGGGCGCCTTTTTGCGGTGGCTCACCGCGGGTAGCGCACGCGATTGGGCAGAATCTGCAGAGAAATCCCGAAGATATTTTAAAACCACCTGCAACAGTTGATATTTGGGGGAAATTCATCGCTGGATATGATAGGGTGAATAACGAGCAAACGCAAGATAGGATGGTTATATTGAGGCATGTAGCGCTTTTTGAGCGATTTGGCTTTGAGGAACCAGTAGATGATGAGGGCACATTTATTGCAAAACTTGT
>DAOVVQ010000165.1 GCA_030637065.1 Planctomycetota bacterium | reverse complement strand
CCCGATGGAATGGCTCGAAAGATTATTCGGCTGGTCGGCACTGATGCTGACGACGCACTGGCCCGGCGGATGCGACAGCGCACTATGCTCGCTCGTTGTCGACGGAGTGATCGGCGGCGGCGGCGGCGTGATCGTCTTTTTGCCGAACATCCTGCTGCTGTTCCTTGCAATATCGATACTGGAAGACTCCGGCTACATGGCCAGGGCCGCCTTCATCATGGACCACATCATGCACAAGATCGGACTGCACGGAAAGAGCTTCATCCCCATGCTCATCGGCTTCGGCTGTTCCGTCCCAGCCATAATGGCCACCCGCATCCTCGAAAACCGCCGCAACCGCCTGACAACCATCATGATCATCCCCCTGATGAGCTGCGGGGCAAGGCTGCCGATCTATGCACTGCTGATCCCGGCATTTTTCGCCGAAAGGTGGCGAGGCTCGGTCCTGTGCCTGATCTATTTTATCGGGATCGTACTGGCCATCATCTGCGCAAAACTCCTTCGCGGAACGCTCTTCCGCGGCGAGACGATCCCGTTCGTCATGGAGCTTCCGCCCTACCGCGTGCCAACCGTTCGCGGCGTACTGATCCACATGTGGCAACGCGGCTGGATGTACCTCAAGAAGGCCGGGACGATACTCCTTGCCATCTCGATCATCCTCTGGGCCGCCGCCAGCTACCCCAAAGCCGATGAGAGCATGCTCACCGGGCTAAGCGAAGACGATGCCCAGAGAGTCCAGATCCAGCACTCGATCATCGGCAGGGTCGGCAAGAGCATCGAGCCGGTAGTCAGACCCTTAGGCTTCGACTGGCGGATCGGAACCGCACTCGTCGGCGCCTTCGCAGCCAAAGAAGTCTTCGTCTCGCAGATGGGCATAATGTACTCGATGAGCGAGGCCGAGAGCAGCTCCGCCGCCCTGCGCAAGCGACTAAGCGCAGACTACAACGCGCTTCAGGGTTTTTGCATAATGCTCTTTTGCCTGATAAGCATGCCCTGCGTAGCCACCGTAGCAATGACCAGACAGGAAACCGGCTCATGGGGGTGGGCCTTCGCGCAGTTGACGGGCCTGACGGTGATAGCCTGGCTGGTAACATTCGTAGTCTACCAGATCGGAAGCCTAATCCTGTACCCATAGGTGCAAAATGCAAACCGCCATCACAATCGCAATAGTCGCTACAACGATAATACTCACAGCCAGGTCCCTGTACAAAACGCTTAGCGGAAAAAAACCGGGATGTTCCTGCCAACACAAATGCAAGCCGGACAACTGCCCCACCCCCGCCCCCAAATCCTACTTCTCGCGCCTCACCCCTGTCTACCATCTACCCTCTCGCGGCAAAGCTACGCGGGAGCGATTTACTATTTTGTCAGGGGTTTTAGTTTCATCTTCTTTGCCGGGGCGTTTTCCGTCCATACCGGCGAAAGGATGACGGCTAATCGCACGCTGCCCTTTGCGCCCGCCACGCAACCCCATCTAATGCTCTCTACAAGCTCTAATCTATCAAAACCTGCTTTATTTGCGTGATGTTATCGGGCGTTTTTTGGGTTTTGAGGCCTGGCCGCAATATCCTTCTATTGCCCTTAAAACCCCCCTTCCCGGCCCCTCCGTGCGTTTGGCAATTGGCTTATTATTTCTTATGTTTTAACTATCACGGGCGGTAAGAAACGTGAACGGTAAACACATTGTATGGGGGTATTATGGGACGCGAGGTAATCACAAAGGTGGTCAGGATTTGTCTGATTTTACAGTTTGCTTTTTTGTCCGGCTGTAACGAGATGAATCGAAAACAGTTCACGGAACTAAAACCTTCGAAGTGCGAGGAGGGCTTTCAGTACTTCGACTATCAGGCCTCTACGGGTGCGCTGAGTATTACCTGTGCGCCTAACAGCCGGGTCTGCAAGATCACCAGCCGACGCGCGCCTATCTGGCCCGTTGGCGACCCTGAGGCCGAGAAGGTCAGGATGCAGTGGCTCCAGCAGAGCCTCGCAGACGCAGGGTACCGGAATGCGGATTATGAGATCCTCTCAAGGGACCCCGTCGGCGGCATAAGCAGATACGACCTCCGCTACGACCTGAGGGTGAAAGTTACGCAATAGCAATCTCCACAGGGGGACAGCCACATAAGCAAAAGCGGGTACAGGTACAACCTGCCTTTCCACCTTCGCCAAGGCTACGGCGAGACAGGTCGGCAGAACATACCGGTCCCCGTTTTTGCCGCAGTCCCAAATCTATCCGGCGGAGTATTTGTTAAAGTATGCTCTTTCGGTGAATGGCTTCTTTTTGGGCTGGGGGTATTTCTCGGCAGGGACGCCTATTGGGAGTACGATACGGATGACCTTGGCCTTCGGTACAGCTAATAGCCCCCCTATCGCCGCCGCGTTGCCCTTAACCCTTAGCCAGCCGTCAACCCAAACCGTCGCATAGCCCAGAGCCGTCACCGCAAGCAGCATATTCTCCACCGCAGCGGCACAATCCTCGACCTGAAACGAATAGCCCTCATAGATCGCCTCCGGCTCGGCATCGACAATACACGCGATCATCGCCCGGCACTGCTGCATCGCCTTATTCGACGGGTGCATCGCCCGGATCGCCGCAAGAACCGCCTCATCGTCGACAATAACAAACCGCGTAGTCTGCTCATTCTTGCCGGAAGGAGCCTTCAAACCCGCCTCAACGATCGCCTGCAAATCCCCGCGACCAACCGCCGAATCCGTAAACCCACCCCGATAACTATGCCGCCGACCAATAGCTTCAAAAAGTTCCAAAATAAAACCCCTTCAAAATCAATTATTCGTTATTCAAATGTAATCAAATCTTAGGCCTAATTAAATGTACCCGGTACATTTAACTTACTCAACACCTTCGCCGGTCTTATCATATTCTGCGATCACGTTGCCCATCACCATGAAGAAAAAAAGTATTGGCACATGAATAGCATACTGTAAAAATCCCAAAATAGACGATATACATTAAATGAATAAGATAGTAGAAGCACAAAAACCACTCCAAGCAGAAAAAGCAGGTGTAACTTAAGATATTTCCGAAACATTTTTATTGATGGATGGGCATTGGGATAAAAACAAGTAGTTATTTCTATGCCAAATACAATAATATGAACAAGGGTAACCGGCCAATATAGGGCTATTGTTGTGAGAAAAAACCACCATGTGAATTGATGAATTTGACTTAACTTACCAGTCTTGGACGCTGAGATAGCAACCAAAGAACCAAAGAGACAGATGGTCCACACTGAAAAAAGTATCCAGATAAAAAACGTAACTTTTTTTTCTTTTTTAATCCTCATGTACTATATCCGTCCCATACTAAACAAATAACCAGGGAGAAACCAAACGGTAGTACATGATAATAGTAGAGATGTAATAGAAAACTTATGAATAACAATCAGACTAACAGAAAGTACGATCAAAAACAGTTTATAATACTTAGAGAATAGCTTTTTGTCCTTGCCTGTAAGATATCTGTGAAATTTCACGATGATCAAAATAACCCCTAATAAAACAATGGGGTAAAATAGATACATGACAATATACCCCAGGGCTACTGAAAGGAAATAAGGCAGTGGCCAATCATGATTTCCCCAATAAGAAGCTGACAATGCGACAAAGAAAACAAATGCAGAGATATATTTCAGAATCTTTGTTAAGGACTCAATCCTTTTCATTATAACGTCCTTCGTGTTCTTCGTGCCCTTCGTGGTTCAAAAAAATCCCGTAAAATCCTGTTAATCCCGTCAAGAAAAAAACTAAAATCCGTAACGTTTCCGCATGATCTGCGACAGTTCGCCTGTCAGCTCGAATACCTTTTCGGCGTCGGCTGCATCCATTGAGCCGGTTCCGCATGATGGCGTAATAATAGCCTGCTCGGCGATCGTCGCCTTATCGATCCCCTTGCCGGCGAGGCTATCCATCATCTTTTCCAGATGGTCTGCGAGTCCCTCTGCGCTTTGGCTGCGAATTACATCCGATGTGGGGACCACACCCCAGGCCAAAACGCCGCCTCTTTCGAGAAACTCCTTGACGTCACCGGCATAAAGAGCGATCGTATGGCCGAAATCGAACGCGTCGAAGTTGACGATATCGACACCGGCATCGATCAGGATGCTCCACTCCGTATTGCCGCAGCAGTGGATCCCCGCCAGCCCGCCGTCGGCATGGATCGCCTCGATAGCCTCATTCAGGAGCGAGACAACATCGTCCCTGGCGACCGAAATATACGTCGACGTACCGTAAGCGCTAAGGGCCGGCTCATCGAGAAAGCAGATCACCCGCTCGGCAAAAGGCGCAAACTTCTGTATCTGCCAGCGGCACTTCATCGCGATCGCCTTGACGATAACATCGCGAAACGCCTCGTTGTAATAGATAAGCTGCTTATTTTCGTCCGTCAGCGTAAGGGCAACGGTGCAGGGCCCGGTGGCATGAACCTTGACGAAGGGCAGCTTTGCGCCATCGGCCTTGAGCCGCGACTCGAAGGCATAGAGGCCGCGCGAATAGTCCTCGCTGATGGCCATCGCCGAACAATCGCCGCTTCCGGCGTCCGGGTCCATCGCCGCGATATAATGCTCGTAAAACCCGGTAAGGGCCTCGCTCGAATCGCCGGAGGTATCGAAATAAACCCGCTTTTCCGCCTCATCCAGAACCACGCAGGGCATCCCCTCGGTATACTGAGGGCACATCTGCTCGCGCAGCCCCAGCCGCGGAAGCTGCGGCCAAAACGGAGCCTCGCCAAGCCGCTTCAAACAAACATCAACCGCATACCCCACATCCTCAAAGGGCATACTACCGATCCCCGTAGCCAAAAATCTCGGTCCAAAACTCACAGCCGCCACCTCTCGATCAAAATCCCAATAACTGCATTTTCAATACGTCAGCCCGCAAAGATACCGCACAACCGCCCCTTTTGCAACACCAAACCCAAACAAAAGCCGTTGCCTTGGAGCAAAAATCGTGCTATTATGCAGGCTGGCTGGCGTCCAATCGCCGCCCGGTCCCGAAAACATGTAATAAAAGGAACCCATAATGAAAATCAAACAGCGGTCCGCCCGAAGCCACCATTTTAACGCATTGTTCCTGATAATCATGGCCTTGTCCCTCCTGGCCCCCATCGCCACAGCCGCTGCACCGAATATCGTCTTCCTGATCGCCGAGGACGAATACTCCGCCGACCAAACCCTGCCAAAATTCGCTCGCCATCTCGAAAATGCCTACGGGTTTACATGCACCATCTGCCAGGGTAGCGATAACGACATTCCGGGAACCGAGGCCCTTAAAAAGGCCGACTTAGCCGTGATCTACATCCGGCGGAAGGTGCTGCCCAAAAGCCAGATGAAGCATATCCGCGATTACGTAACCGCAGGCAAGCCCGTTGTCGGTATCCGGACGGCGAGCCATGCCTTTTCGCTGCGCCGCGAGGAGCCCGAGCCCGGTTTCTTCGACTGGCCCGAGTTCGATCGCGATGTCCTCGGCGGAAACTACCAGGGCCATACAGGCCACAAAGGCGACGAGAAGGTCATTACGTACGTCCGGGCGGCGGAAGGGGCCCGGTCGCATCCCATCCTTACCGGTGTGCCGAAAGACGAATTTGCCGTCCCTTCGTGGCTGTATAAGACCTCGCCGCTGGCGAAAACCGCCAAGCCGCTGATGATCGGACGCGTTACGGGAATGGATGTCGAAGAGCCGGTAACGTGGATCAATACCAGCATCTACGGCGGGCGGGTCTTCTACACATCGCTGGGGCATCCGGATGAATTCGAGATGCGTGCCTTTAATACGCTGCTCACCAACGGCATCTTCTGGGCCCTGGACATGCCCAGCCCATCGATACCGGATGGGCTTTACCTCCGCATCAGACCCTTATCCAACAGGGGTCAAAGGTCCGAAGCCGCCCGCTGGGATCCGGTCGATTACAATGCCCATCAGATACTGGCCATGATCGAGGATTTCAGGCCTTCGGTTCTCGAGCGATACACCGACGGCAGGCTCGATGCCGATGCTCTTGTCCCCGTTGCAAAGGGCAAGCCTCCCATGACAGTGCTGCAATTCCTGAACGCCTCGATCAAGGCCGGTGCGCCGGATTGCCAGATAACTCCGCGAGTAAGCCTTTGGGAATATGACAAAGGGACATTATTCCAGACCGCCCAATCCCTTTACGATCTGCCGCTGATCAGGCCGATGCGGATCATAAGCCTGGATAACTGGTCGGCCTTCGCACGCGAGCACTCGAAGAAACAGGTCCGTGAAATGTTCGAGAAACTAAAGGCCCAGGGCTGGCGTCAGATCGCCGTCAACATGGTCGGAGGCCTACGTGATCCGTTAGGGTATGCCGCGATCGCCGAGTTCGGAATAAAAAAAGACCTTAACTTCGCCCCGGATTTCGACAAGCTCGAGCGAATGAAAGCCCTCGGGACAATAAAAAAACACCTCCTCTACATCGACTTCCCGTTGCAGACAGCCGACTTTATGGAGCTGCCTCCCGACAAGCGGGCTGACATCCTGACAAAAAGCTATGGTGACCGGCAAAAGACCGAAGGATTCACCTTCGTCTGGCCCATAGTGCAGGGAAAATGGGACAGCAAAAAAGTCAAAACCTCCCAGCAGGGCCCCTACAAAGGCAAAACCCTATACGAAGTAATGAAAAACGCCGCAAAAAAGAACGCAATCCGCGATTAAAAAGATTCGGGTTGATGATTTGCCGGGTGATGGTATTATATGGGGAGTTAACTTCGTTATTATTTATTGGCTAAGACGAATAGGAGACAATTATGGCAACAGCAAAGGCACGACATATTCTGGTGGACACGGAGCAGGAATGCGAGGATCTTAAGGGTCAGATCGACGGCGGTGCGGATTTCGTCGACGTGGCAAAGGAACACTCGAAATGCCCATCCGGCAAGACCGGTGGCGACTTAGGCGAGTTCAGCCCCGGGCAGATGGTCAAGGAATTCGACGAGGTCGTCTTCAGCGGCGACGTCGGCAAGGTCCTCGGCCCGGTAAAAACCGACTTCGGCTTCCACCTGATAGAGATCACCAGCCGAACCGAATAGCAATAGCGCCAGGCGACAGTGGTTGGATTGACATGGGGGGCTGCGCGGATAACTGCCCTCCATGTGGGTAGGGATTTGTTATCCATCTTGCGGTTGCAAATCCGTAACACTTTAGCCAAGTGTCACGTGCGATTTGTCATTCCCGCGAAAGCGGGAATCCAGCATTAAATAGCATCCGCCAGAGGCGGATTCCTGCCTTTTCGCATTCGGCTAAAATTTATGCAAATCCTACTTTCTAAGCGCTAAATCCCAAACAAACATCAATTTCTAATGTCCAAAGGCTCGAAACTGCGGTGGCTTTGGCGCTGAGGGTTTTTTGGGATTCGGGCTCCAAATCGGGTACGGGATGTTGCTCTGCAGGCCGGTTTTGGTTGATGAGGCGGAATTATTGTTCAATCGGGGCTGTTTTGGTCGATGATATAATATCGTCTATGCTCCCAGCGGCGTTTATCGGCTTAGGGGGGCGTGGCAGGTGAGGTTTTACGGTATTATTGATACTTCAGACCAAATGAAGCAGTGCAACAAGACCATTAAAATAGTCATTGTCTGCATGATCTCGTCGGTGTTATGGCTGCAATCCGCTTTGGCGGAGACGCCAGCGGCCCAGTCTGACGGCACACTCGAACTCGACCAAGTCAGCTTCCAACTCAAGTGGAAGCACCAGTTCCAGTTCGCCGGGTTCTATGCGGCCCTTGAGAAGGGTTTCTACCGGGACGCCGGCCTTGACGTTACAATAATAGAAGGCGGCCCCGGTATCGACTTCATTGAGACCGTCGTCTCCGGACAGGCGGAATATGGCGTCGAAATGCCGGACCTGCTCCTTCGCCGCGCCGAGGGTCAACCGGTTGTGGTTCTGGCGTGCATTTATCAGCACTCTCCGATCGCCCTGATGTCTCTGGCTGAATCGAATATTCGCACGCCGCACGACCTCATTGGCCGCAGGATCATGCTTCGACCGGCAAGCGGCGCCGACCTGCGGGCCATGATCTCCCATGAAGGTATCGAGCCGGGCGATATCGAGATAACCGACCATACATTCGACGTCGAAGACCTCATTGCCGGCAAGACGGACGCCATGAGCCTCTACAGCACAGCCTATGCCGGCGAACTCAAGAGCCGCGGAGTCGCATTCAATTCGCTATCTCCCCACCACTATGGCGTTGATTTCTACGGCGATTGCATCTTTACGTCGCAAGACGAGATCGACAGGCATCCAAGCCGCGTCAGGGCCTTTCGAGCCGCAAGCCTCAAGGGCTGGGAATACGCGATGAACAACCCCAAAGAGCTTGCCCGGCTCATCCACGAAAAATACTCGCCAGGCAAGTCCGTTGAGGCGTTACTCACCGAAGCAGGCCAGATGGCCCCCCTTCTATTGCACAAGGTCATCGAAATCGGGCATATCAATCCGGGCCGCTGGAAACATATTGCCGATACGTTT
>DAOVVQ010000008.1 GCA_030637065.1 Planctomycetota bacterium | reverse complement strand
TCATATGAAGGTGCACCCCACATACGTGTATATCCCCCAAACTGATTGAGCATTAAGCCATGAGGAGTGACACCGTGAAGCATTCCTTGATTACCTCCCCCTGGAACGAGTAATATTGCTGAATTACCGTAGTTTTTCTTAATTTCTTTCATATTTGTTGAGATTTCGTCCAATGCCTCCTCCCAAGAGATCCTTTCAAAGATTCCTTTTCCACGTTCGCCAACACGACGTAGTGGATACTTAAGTCTTTCGTCAGAATATACTCTTTGTCTATAAGCTCTTCCTCGCACGCAAGCGAGCCCACAGACTTATTAGAGAAAAATTAGGGGACAAGGCTTCAGATTTCTATATCGTAACCCTATCATGCAAGACGATCTGCTATAAGGGCATGTTCATGGCATGGCAGTTGTTCGCGTACTATTCGGACCTGACTAATAAACACGTCAAGAGCGCTTTGGCGATCGTTCATCAGCGTTACAGCACCAATACTTTTCCGAATTGGCAACTGGCTCAGCCGTTTCGCTGCATTGCGCACAATGGCGAGATAAATACCCTAAGCGGCAACCGCAACTGGGTGCGGGCGTCCCAGACACACATGAAGAGCAGTGCATTCGGCGACAACATCAGCGATGTAGTCGAGGTCCTGGCTCCCGAGAGCAGCGATTCGGCCTGTTTTGACAACATGTTCGAGCTTCTGGTGCAGTCCGGGCGAAGTATGCCTCACGCCATGATGATGATGATCCCGGAGGCTTTCGGCCCTGCGTATCATATCAGTACGGACAAACGTGCCTTCTACGAATATCATTCTTCCATCATGGAGCCGTGGGATGGGCCGGCTGCGATGGTCTTTACGGACGGCAGGATCATCGGCGGGACGCTGGACCGCAACGGCCTTAGGCCCTGCCGCTATCTTGTCACGACCGACGGAGTGGCGATCATCGCCAGCGAAGCGGGGGTAGTGCAGTTTCCACCCGAAAAGATCCGGTGGAAAGGGCGGTTGCGTCCGGGGTACATGTTCCTCGTCGATACCACCGAGGGCCGGATCATTACCGACAGCGAGATAAAGGGCAGGGTCGCCCGTCAGAAGCCTTATCGCAGGTGGCTGATGGAGAATCGGATCGAACTTCGCGGGCTCTTTGACGCCTCCAGGCTCGCCGGCTCCAGTCCGGAGACCATTATGCAAAGGATGCGTATCTTCGGCTACACGCGCGAAGAGCTAAGTGCGGTTCTGGCCCCCATGGCCGTAAATGCTCAGGAGCCGGTCGGGTCTATGGGTAACGATACGCCGCTTGCGGTGCTTTCGGAAAGGCCCAGGCTGCTGTTTAACTATTTCAAGCAGCTCTTCGCCCAGGTTACGAATCCTCCGATCGACCCGCTTAGGGAAGGGCTTGTGATGAGCCTGATGATGTTTACCGGCAGGAAGGGTAATGTCCTCGAAGAGGCGCCCGGGCACTGCAGGCAGCTTAAGCTGCCCCATCCGGTTCTTACCAGCGAGGATATAGAACGGCTCCGCGCGGTTAAGCGGGGCGATTTTAAGGTTACTACGATTAGTTCGGTCTTTGCCGTTGACACTGGCGATGTGGCTGGGGCGATCAAGGATGCGCTTGACCGTTTGGTTGACGATGCGGAAAAGGCGATCAGAGAAGGGGCTTCGCTGATAATCATCTCGGATCGGGATGTCGGCGAGACGAAGGCTCCGATCCCGTCGCTTCTGGCGGCCTCAGCCGTCCATCACGGTCTGCTCGATCGCGGATTGAGGAATCAAGCCGGTTTGATCGTCGAAAGCGGCGAACCGCGAGAAGTTATGCACTTTTGCCTGCTGTGCGGTTTCGGGGCCAACGCGGTCAACCCGTACATGGCGTTCGAATCGCTCAACGAGCTTCAGCGGCAGGGGCAGATATCCGGCACTATCGAGCCAACGCGAATAGCCGACAATTATATTGCTGCCGTCAAGAAGGGCATTCTCAAGACGATGAGCAAGATGGGGATATCGACTCTTCGCAGCTATACGGGCGCCCAGCTTTTTGAGGCTATCGGGCTCAATAGCGGCTTTGTGGATAAGTATTTCACGGGCGCCAGTTCGAGGATCGGCGGCATAGGCTTAGGTGAGATCGCCCGCGAAGCCATCAGCAGGCACAAGGAGGCATTCGAGCCGAGGCCGGCAGGGGCCCTGGAGCTGGATTTCGGCGGCGAGTACCAATTCCGTCATGACGCTGTTCGGCATCTGTGGAATCCTTCGACGGTGACGCTGCTTCAGCGGGCCGTCAGAGATGACGATGCGAAGGTTTACGACGAATATGCCGAGGTGGTAAACGACCAGTCGCGAAAGCTCTGCACGCTGCGGGGGCTTTTCGAGTTTGCAGGCGGCGAATCCATACCCATCGAGCAGGTCGAAAGCGCCGACAATATTGTCAAGAGATTCTGCACCGGAGCGATGAGCCACGGTTCGATCAGCAAAGAAGCGCACGAGTGCATGGCGATCGCCATGAATCGCATCGGTGCGATGAGCAATACCGGCGAGGGGGGCGAAAATCCCAGCCGCTATACGCCCGAGCCCAACGGCGATTCGAAAAACTGCGCCATCAAGCAGGTCGCCAGCGGCAGATTCGGCGTTACCATAAACTATCTGGCCCATGCAAAGGAATTGCAGATCAAAATGGCCCAGGGTGCAAAACCGGGCGAAGGAGGGCAACTGCCCGGCCATAAGGTGACCGAAGAGATCGCCACGATGCGGCATTCGACGCCGGGTGTAACGCTCATCTCGCCTCCTCCGCACCATGACATATATTCGATCGAAGACCTGGCCCAGCTTATCTACGACCTCAAGTGCAGCAACCCCGGCGTTAAGGTTTCCGTTAAGCTCGTCGCCGAAGTCGGCGTTGGGACCATTGCCGCCGGCGTGGCCAAGGGCAATGCCGACGAGGTCCTCATCAGCGGCCATGACGGCGGCACGGGCGCAAGTCCGCTCTCGTCTATCAAGCATACGGGCTGTCCGTGGGAATTGGGCTTAGCTGAGACCCAGCAGGTGCTGGTTATGAACGGTCTGCGGAATCGCATCCGTGTCCAGACCGACGGGCAGATAAAAACGGGCAGAGATGTCGTCGTAGCCGCTCTCCTTGGTGCCGAACAGTTCGGTTTTGGGACCTCGGTGCTGGTGACCCTGGGCTGTACGCTCCTTCGCAAATGCCATGAGGGGGCGTGTGTGTTTGGAATAGCGACGCAGGACCCGGAGCTTAGATCGCGTTTCGCCGGCAAACCCGAGCACATCGAGAGGTTCATGTACTTTATCGCCGAAGAAGTGCGGCAGATCATGGCGGAGCTTGGCTTTGCGAAATTCGAAGATATGGTTGGAAGGACCGAAAATCTGAAGATGCAGGAGGCCATCGACCACTATAAGGCCAAGGGTCTGGATTTTTCCGCTATCCTTTATCAGCCCGATACCTCCGACCCGGACGCGATACGACTAAGTCGCGCCCAGCCGAATAAGATCGACGACAACCTCGACTGGCAGATACTGGAAAAGGCCGCTCCCGCCATCGATGACAAGGAGAAAGTGTCGATCGAGATGCCTATCCGCAACGTCAACCGCACGGTAGGGGCGATCCTCAGTAACCGTATAGTAAAAAAACACGGCCCCAAAGGATTGGCCGATGAGACGCTGAAAATCAGGTTTTCCGGTTCGGCGGGGCAGAGCTTCGGAGCGTTTTTGGCGCCTGGCGTAACGTTTCATCTTGTCGGCGAGAGCAATGACTATCTCGGCAAGGGCCTTTCCGGCGGTCGAATCGTCGTTGAGACCCCGCCAAAGTCGCCGTTTATGGCACACGAAAACATTATCGTCGGCAACACGCTGCTCTACGGCGCTACGTCCGGCGAAGTATTTATCAACGGGATGGCCGGTGAGAGATTCGCCGTCCGCAACAGCGGCGTTACCACGGTCGTCGAAGGCCTCGGCGATCACGGTTGCGAATACATGACGGGGGGGACGGTGGTCGTCCTTGGCAAAACGGGATGCAATTTTGCCGCGGGTATGAGCGGGGGGATCGCGTACGTTCTTGACGAGAGGCAGTTGTTCGACACGCTGTGCAATCTTGATCTGGTGGAGCTGGAAAGCGTCTGGCAGCAGGAAGATAAAGATGTGCTCTCCGGGCTGATCAAGCGGCATTACGAGTTGACCAATAGCCGGCAGGCCAAACGTATTCTGGATGCCTGGCCCGACACGGTCGGAAAATTCGTCAAGGTCATCCCCCTGGATTACCGCAAGGCTCTGAAGAAAATGCGTGCCGCCGAACATCGAGACACTGAAACCACGCCTGCAACAGAGGAGGTATTCCAATGGGACAGATAAAAGGTTTTCTCGAATACTCACGCCAGGAGCCCGGGCACCGTCCCGTAGAAGAGAGAGTCCATGATTTTGCGGAACTCAACCTGCCGCTTACGCCGGATGAAATCCACCGGCAGGCTGCAAGATGTATGGATTGTGGCATACCATTTTGTCACGGCACAGGCTGCCCGATCAAGAATTGCATACCTGACATAAACGAACTGGTGTACAAAAACCATTGGCAGCAAGCCTGCCGGATGCTTCATTCAACTAACAATTTCCCTGAAATTACAGGAAGGGTTTGCCCGGCACCGTGCGAAGCGGCCTGTACGCTTTCTGTTAATGACCAGCCTGTTCTGATTCGTCATATTGAGTTACAGATCGTCGAACGCGGCTTCAAAGAGGGCTGGATCAAGCCAGTGAAACCTTCGACCAAAACAGGCAAACGCATTGCCGTCATAGGGTCCGGGCCCGCCGGACTTGCATCTGCTCAGCAGTTGGCCCGCGCAGGACACGATGTGGTCGTTTTTGAAAAAGACAAGAAAATAGGTGGAATTCTGCGTTATGGCATACCGGATTTTAAACTTGAGAAACATGTCCTCAGCCGGCGTATCGAGCAATTAATCGCCGAGGGCGTTGAGTTTCAAACCGATGTTGAAGCGGGCAAGGATATCTCAGCCCACTATCTGCAAAAAATGTTTGATTGCATCTGCCTTACAATGGGAGCGGGCCAGCCTCGCGATCTCAAAATACCGGGCAGAGGCTATCAAAATATCTTTTTTGCAATGGATTATTTAACCTCGCAAAACAGGCTCAATTCCGGCGAGATAATAGGCGAATCAAAACTTATTAACGCAAAAGATAAGATCGTAGCTGTAATAGGTGGCGGCGACACTGGGAGCGACTGCGTCGGAACCGCTCGCCGCCAGGGCGCCAAAAAGATATATCAGTTGGAAATTCTGCCCAAGCCGCCTGAGACTCGACCGCCGGATACCCCGTGGCCGATGTGGCCGCGAATAATGAGAACATCATCCTCCCACGAGGAAGGCTGCCAAAGACAGTGGTCTATATGTACCAAAAAGTTTTCAGGCGGCGTAGGAATTGATGTTAAACAACTGCATGGCTGCCAGATAGAATGGGTAAAAAAAGCAGGAGGATGGAAAATGAAAGAAGTGTCAGGCACGGATTTTTCTATTGAAGTCGATCTGGTCCTTTTAGCTCTTGGTTTTGTCCATGTTCCACACGAAGGTTTGGTAAAAGAATTGGGGTTAGAACTCGAGGAAAACGGCAATCTGAGGACAGATAATCACCAGACCAACGTGCCGTGGGTCTTTGCCGCAGGCGACACTGTCAGCGGCGCCTCCCTCGTCGTCCGGGCGATCGACAGTGGGCGAACGGCTGCGGTAGCTATCGACAAGTGGCTGAAAACCAACACTTAATCCGCGGAGTTGTTTTTTATCCCGCCAAATCCCACTGCGCCGGGGCCACCCTGATCAAGGTAGCGGCTGGGCAGCTAATATTGCCGACAGGTCGTCGGGGTTTACGAAGGCTTCGTGGCCGCGGGGGTTGTACTTGGCGAGCATCTTGATCGCAGCGGCAAATTTCTTGTCCAGCCGGGCGGTAAATATCACCGGTCCGTCGCCGCCTTCGGGTATCTGCAACTGATAGGCATGAAGCGTGAGCCGGTCGATGAGCGGTTTTTCGGTTCTTGTCCGCCTGGTAACGTACCTGTCCTTAAAATGCGAGAGCATAACCGGGGCCGTCGATCCGTAGAGCGGGTCGATAGTCAGCGGCATCCGCCTTGACGACATGTGCACGCGGATCTGGTGCGTTCGGCCCGTCACCGGCTCAACAGCCAGAAGTTTGAGGCTGCCTAAAGCCGCTAATGTACGCCAGTTCGTCACAGCCGCCTTGCCGCGTTTGCCATCGATTCGCATGACCTGCGGATTCCGTTTGCTGCGAGACAGCGGCAGTTCGATCTTGCCCGAAGGCCTCGGCACCGGACCGGTTACGAGTGCCAGATAAGTCTTCTTAATGCCCCTCTTCTCGAACAGGCTGGAGAAACTGCTCTGCGTGGCGACGTTTTTGGCAACGAGCATCGCGCCGGAGGTCAGTTTGTCAAGCCGATGGACCAGGCGGAGCTTATCGGTAAGGCCGAGCTGCTTCTGGAGCAGCGGCAGCAGGTCAGCCGAGCCCGAGCGGTCGCCGGTAACGGAGATGCCCGTCGGCTTGTTGACCACAAGAAAGTCCGGGCCGTCATAAATAATTTCAATATCGTTTTTTGCCATAAGATTAGTACCAAAAAGAGATCACCAGGTATGGCACCGCCACAATATTTAACTGGGACTGGTATTATTGGGGCCGGTATAATTCAGCGAGGACCGACGCTCAGTTCGGTCTCAGGCTTCACTGTCAACAGCGTCGGGTTCCAAGTCGCCTTCCGTCGGATCGGGGGTATCTTCAACGCTCTGCTGTGCGTCAGCCTTTAAGGAGACCTGATCGGCTCTGAGGCCTTTTTCGCCCTCAACGATCTCGAAGCAGACCGTTTGGCCTTCATTGAGCGTTCGCAGATCGGAACTGGCAAACCCGGTATAGTGGACAAATACGTCGTCGCCCTCGGTGTGAGCTATGAAACCGTACCCCTTCTTCTTATCGAACCACTTAACAGTTCCCTCAGCCATCAAAGCTCTCCTTATCGCCCAGTATCGTCCCAGGTTGCATCAAGCTACGCCCCTTATCGCCCCAAGTTTGCCCCAAGCTGCCCCAGGTTGCACACCCAGCGTCATTTTTCCCATTGCCGGATAGGACTTACCGGTCGGGCATACCTATGAGAGACCTCCGCTAATTACTCACATCGCCAGCCATTTCGGCTGGGGCGAGCTTTTGCTTCATCAGCCGGCCCATCTTGAACTTCACCGTTCTCTTGGCGGGGACCTGAACCCTTTGCAGCGTCTTGGGGTTTTGAGCGACCCGGGCAGCCCTGGTTCTGGTCTCAAAAACACCGAAATCACGGAACTCCAATCGGTTGTCCTGTGCCAGTTCAGCGGCGACCTCGTCGAGAAATGACTGAATAATGCGTTTTACTACTACACGCTTGGCCTGAGTTTGCTCTGCAATGCGATCAATGAGTTCTTTCTTTGTGACAGTTGACATCAGCTTCCTCACATCAAGTAAAAGTAGTTTTATAGTTGAGTTTCTGAAGCCAGACGAAGCTATTCTCAATTACCTAACGACTGCAAACCACTATACAGCAAAGACTTCTATGCGGCAAGCATTTTTTTTATTTTTTTTTGGCACAAAGTCCGGCATTTCAGGGTCGTAAAAGCTGGTGGGCGATTTTGGGACAAAAAAATGCTAACACCCCTATTTTAGTAGGAAAAAAAGCGAGTCATTTCCGTTTTTTGGCAGTAGTTGTGACCTGATATGCACTAAATGGGCAAAAATCGCAACTGTACCTTGACGAATGCCGCTGATGAGGCGATAATCCATAGTTTTAGCCCTTTCCGGTGGATGTGGCGAGGGTGAACTTGCTTTTCGCTCCCGCTGGGGCGTTTAAGTGCTGGTATGCTATAAAACCAACGAAAGGCGGAAGGTGCCTCGCAAAAAAGTTGAGAATAAGGACCACCTCAAGTCGGTTTTGGAGGGTTTTTTTCAAACCCTTCACTGGGTGGTCACCGCCACCGCTGGGGTGATGGTTTTTCTCGTTTTTGAGATGCAGGCCTACACAATACCGACAGGCAGCATGGCTGATACGCTCAGGGGGGCGCATTTCCGGCTCAGGTGCAGCCAGTGCGGATATCGTTACGACCACAACTTTATCCCGGAACGCTACAATATGCCGGCGAACAGGACGCCCAACTTCGACGTACCTGTCTTGCCGACCGACCCGCGATGCCCAAGTTGCGGTTATTACCTTTCAACCTTCGATATAATGCCTGATGGTCAGGTCTATTCTCCGCCTGAACTTCGCAAGCCGGTGACCAAGGGCGACCGGATATTCGTGGCAAAGTGCATCTATCAGTTTGCCGATCCTAAACGATGGGACGTGGTGGTTTTCAAAAATCCGCTTCAGCCGCAGATAAACTTCATAAAGCGGATGATCGGCTGTCCCGGCGAAACGGTGGAGCTTATCGACGGCGACGTTTTTATAGACGGGCAGATCACCCGCAAACCGGCCCGCGTCCAGAAGGAACTCTGGATGTGCGTTTATGACAACGACTATCGGCCCGTCAGCCCCCAACTGGCGAGGTTCAACGGGCATAGCTGGCGTCAGCCGTTTGAAAATGTTACCGGTGGAAACTGGAATCTGGCAGGCGATGGCTCGTCAGTGTTCAGTCTGGACAGCCCAGGCGGAGCCCTCCATACCCTCATGTACAATACCGCCATCGGTAACGACTTCAAGGCGACATACGCCTACGATAATCCGGCAATGTACCCGATCATGCCGATATGCAGCGATCTAATGCTCCGATTTTCTGTCCAGGAGGCCGCAGCAGGCTCCCTCGTCGGCGCAGGCCTTACAAAATACGGCATTGCATACAGAGCTAAGGTGGACTTTGACGGCCAAATGGTGATCGAAAAGATCGGCCAGGACGGTTTGCCTGTAGAGCTGGCGTCCAAAGAGACGGATGTATCCGCCCTGAAATTTCCCATCCAGTTCAGCTTCGCCAATGTCGATCATGTATTAGTGCTCCAGGCAGGCGCAGAGCGGCTCTCGTACGATCTGGGGACAGGCTACGATGGCACCGGCCAGCCAAGGACAGGAATGATGCCGCAGGCGACGATCTTCGGCACCGGTGTGTTGCGACTCGCCCATATCGGGCTTTTCAGGGATATACATTATATTTCGCGAGATGCAGGCGGTTTCAGGGCGCTCCAGGCTGGCGAAGGAGAGGCCTTTAAGCTTGGGCCCGACGAGTTCTTCGTCCTCGGCGACAACAGCCCATCGAGCAAGGACGGACGACTGTGGGAGGCGCCGGGCCTTGGCAACAATTCAATAAAGTACAGACAGGGCACAGTACCGCGGGATTATCTGGTCGGAAAGGCTTTTGTCGTCTACTGGCCTGGTGCACAGAAGCCATTTGAAAAATTCAAGGTTATCCCTTATGTTGGTGGTTTGAAATTGATCAGCGGTTCGCAGACATGGGGCCCGCTTTTTGGCCAGTGACGGCCATAAAAACTGATATGGCCGAAGGCCTTAGCGTGGAATTGAGTATATGGTAGAATTTGAAGAACACCGGATCGATTATCCGCACAGACGCTACAGCAGCACGCTCGGCGGCATCGTAAATACGATCGAGTTGGTCGTTGTTGCCCTCATCCTTGCCTTCGTGGTGCGTTCGTTCCTTGTGGAGGCATTTCGGATCCCGACCGGCAGCATGGCTGAGACGCTTCGGGGGGCTCATTACAATATCAGATGTCGGCGGTGTGGATTCAGGTATGATGTCGGGGGTGATTCGTACACTAAGCCGCGGCCTCGCTGCCCGAGTTGCAGCTTTTTCATGCCGGAAGGGACGCCTATACCCATATCCAACGGCGACCGGATATTTGTCCTGAAATGTATCTACCAGTTCGAGGAGCCCAAACGCTGGGATGTCGTGGTATTCAAGAACCCGCTCGATCCGCAGGAGAACTATATCAAGCGTTTGATAGGCAGTCCCGGAGAGACGATCGAGATCATCGATGGTGATGTGTACATCAGCGGCAAGATAGCCCGCAAGCCGCCCATGGTCCAGAGGGAGCTTTGGATGCCGATCTATGACAACGACTATCAGCCGCCCGATGGTATGATAAAGCAGCCTGATCGCCTCAACAACAAGCCCGGACAGACCATCCAGCTGTGGCGCCAACCCTTTACCAACGAGGATGGCTCCAGATGGGACCTCTCCGCTGCCGGTCCGACGGTTTTCGCACTTCAAGGCGAGTCGGACCGGGTCAATACCATCTTCTATGACGGCTCTGTCGGGCCGGGTTTCGACGCTACTTACGGCTACAACAGCAGCTCCGAGTACAGCCGAGAGCCGGTGTGCAGCGACCTTATGGTCCGTTACCATGTCATCTCCGATGGCAAGCCCGCCATTGCAGGGGCGGCATTGGGCAAATACGGCACCCTGTATCGTGGTTACATCGATTTCAAAGGCGAAATGGTGATCGAAACTGTCATCGGCGGTGAAAAAGTCGAGCTGGCACGCCGTCCAATGTCCGAATTTGACCGGAGCAGGCCGGTATTGTTTAAGTTTGCCAACGTGGACCACCAATTAGTACTGGAATTCGGCGATAACAAATTGAAGCTGGACCTTGGCAGTGGCCGTGACGATATCGGGCGCCGCGGGCGACGCAGGAATCCCGAAGTAAAGATATTCGGTTCCGGTGCGGTCGAGCTTTCCCACATAGGTGTTTTTCGCGATATCCACTATATCGGCGAATATGTGGTGCGAGCCGGTCGCGGCAAGCCGTTTACCCTTGGTCCCGATGAATTTTTCGTATGCGGCGACAACAGCCCAGCCAGCTCAGACGGTCGGATGTGGACTAAAGAAGGTGTGGGCAATAACGGCAAGATATACCGGATGGGCGTGGTTCCCCGCGACTACCTGATGGGCAAGGCCTTCTTTATCTACTGGGCGAACGCTTTTCGCCCGGCCCAGAACTGGATGCCGGTGATTCCCAATGTCTCGCAGGTCGGCGCGATCTACGGAGGAAGCGACGAGGAGCTTTAGCCCCACTGCCCTGATATCACCGGAATGTGCTTTTTGAAAGGATTTTCGCCTGTTTATACCCCACCGGATCGCCGGGGTAATCTCGCAGAACCTGCGGCTAATATGACGTTTCTATCAGTGACCGCTTTAAGGGGTCGTCGTAGAAATCGTCAAGCTGTGCTCGAAGTTGATGGGTGTAATTGGTGTCGACGCCGAGAGGGCCTTCCTGGGATTGCCAGAACTGGAGTATTCGGCTGGCATATTCGTCGACCCAGTCTTGTTTTGCAGTTTCAGTTGCCGGCATTTTACACCCTTTCCTGAAAAATGGTCAATCCGTTATGTATCGGCAACGCAAAATAAAGACTTTAATAATTCTCTATGCTACAGGACCGGCAAGGTCTGGTTTGCGTAATAACAACAATATATTACCCGGACTGAGCGTTGACTTTGGGGCCGATTGCGTATAGATTATAACCCATGGAAAACGCAGCCCAGCCGAGTGAGGCTGGGGCGGCAGATATCGGATATTAGGACACAGGGAAGGTCATGGCAGAGGTTGAAAAAACGACAGAGGAGCGATTCGAAGCTAAGCAGATTCTTGACGAACTCAAGAATTCATACCTGAATTACGCGATGAGCGTGATCGTCTCCCGGGCGCTTCCGGACGTTCGCGACGGGCTAAAGCCCTCACAGCGGCGGATACTGGTGGCGATGAACGATTTGAACTTAGGTCCCCGCTCGACGCACCGAAAATGCGCCAAGATCGTCGGTGATACCGGCGGAAACTACCACCCGCACGGCGACCAGGCCACTTATGGCACGCTCGTTCGCCTGGGGCAGGGCTGGAACATGCGGCGGACGCTGGTCGACCCGCAGGGCAACTTCGGCAGTATAGACGCCGACCCGCCGGCGGCGATGCGGTACACCGAGGCCAGGATGACCGCCGCAGCGGTGGAAATGTTAGATGACCTCAAGCTCGATACCGTCAATTTTGTCGCCAATTACGATGAGACAAGGCAGGAGCCAACGGTTCTGCCGGCGAAATTCCCGAACCTGCTGGTCAACGGGGCAAGCGGCATCGCCGTCGGAATGGCTACCAATCTCCCACCGAACAACGTAGGCGAAGTCTGCGACGCACTTTTGCTGATGATCGAGGATCCGGAGTGCGGATTTAAGGATATTCTCGAACGGCTTCCGGGTCCGGATTTCCCGACGGGCGCCATAATCTGCGGGCGAAAGGGCATTCTGGATGCCTACGTCACCGGCAGGGGGCATCTGAAGGTTCGCTGTAAGAGCGATATCGAGACCAGCAAGAAGGGTCGCGAGAGCATCATCATCACCGAGATACCGTACATGGTCGTAAAGTCCAACATCGTCGCCAAGATCGCCGAATGCGTTCACAATGGTCAGATCACCGAGATCGCCGATATCCGCGACGAGTCGGATCGCAAGGGCATGAGGATCGTAGTTGACCTGAAGAGGAATGTCGATAACCGCATCGTGCTCAACAAACTGTACCGTTTTACGCAGCTCCAGAACACGTTTGCGATAAATAATGTCGCGCTGGTCAATAGCCGCCCCGAGACGCTGAACATCAAGCAGATGCTCAAGCTGTTTATAAATCATCGCCTGACGGTGATTCGCCGCCGCAGCCGCTTTCTTCTCAGAAAATGCCGCAACCGGGCGCATATCCTGGAAGGGCTGATCCTGGCGGTCAGCGATATTGACGAGATCATCGAACTGATCAAGGCCTCGCCCGATGCGCCGGCGGCTAAGCTGAACCTGATGAAAAAGGCCCTGAAGTTTGCCGAGACGGCGACGCTGCGAAAACTGCTGCCCGAGTCCTTTTTCGACGAGAAGGGCAAAACCGAGCAGTTTCTCACGGGTCCACAGGCCGATGCCATTTTGACCATGCAGCTGCAAAGGCTCACCGGCCTTGAGATCGAAAAGCTGGCAAAAGAATACGGCGAACTTTCCGAAAAGATAGACGGCTACGAGGCCCTGCTTGCCGATAAGGACCTGCAGCTCGACGTCATTCGCGAGGACATCTGCGAGATCAAGGAAAAGTACAGCGATCCGCGGCGAACGCAGATCATCGAAGACGATATCGATTTCAATGTCGAGGACCTTATCGCCGAAGAAGAGGTCCTTGTCATGGTCAGTCACAGCGGCTATATCAAGCGGATGCCGATCGATACCTATCGAACACAGGGCAGGGGCGGCAAAGGCATTATCGGCTCGCAGACCAAAGAAGGCGACTTCATCGAGCATCTGTTCACCGCTTCGACGCATGACTATCTGCTCGTCTTTACCAACAGGGGGATATGTCACTGGCTGCGGGTCTACAGCATCCCCAGCATGTCGCGACAGAGCAAGGGCAGGAACATTATCAATCTTCTGAAGCTGCGCGACGAAAAGGTCGCGTCTATAATCAACGTTCGCGAGTTTGACGAGAGACAACTCGTGATGGCGACGCAAAACGGTCTGGTGAAGAAGACGGTTCTTGCCGCCTACGGAAACCCGCGCACCAACGGCGTCATCGCCATCAAGCTCGATGCCAGCGACGACCTCATCGGCGTTGCGGTCACCAGCGGCGCCGACGAGATCATCTTAGGCACGCGCGACGGAATGGCTATACGGTTCAGCGAGGAACAGGCAAGGTCGATGGGGCGGGTCAGCAGGGGCGTAATCGGCATAAAGCTGCGCGACGGCGACAAGGTCGTCGATATGGTCATCGTCGAAGAGGGCGCCTCGCTGCTTACCGTTTGCGAAGAAGGGTTCGGCAAGCGTACAAGCCTCGATGACTATCGCTCGCAGAGCAGGGGTGGTCTGGGGCTTATCAATATCAAGACCACCGAGCGAAACGGCAAGGTCGTCGCGATGAAGGCGGTTGCCGACGACGATGAACTGATGATGATCACGGCCAACGGAATTATAATTCGCACCGGCCTGAGCGAGGTCCGTGCCATCGGCAGAAATACCGCCGGCGTGCGAATGATACGGCTTAAGTCCGGCGACAAGCTCGTCGCCGCCGAGAGGCTCGTGGCCGAAGACGACGAATCTTAGCGATTAGTGGCAGGATGGGCAACTGTCGCACAAATCCCGGCGCGCCGGGATTACCCGTGCGGCTGAACTGTAATGGCGGCAAAAACCAAAAAATCCAAATCCGGTTTCAAGAGCATCTACGTTGTCTCGGGCAAGGACGCTTTTCTTGTCGGCGAGGAGTGTCGGCGTTTGCTCGATGCTTTGCTGCCAGCCGAGCAGCGGGCGATGGCGCTTTACCAGGTGCCCGGCAAAGAGGCCGACATTACTGAGGTCCTCGATGAGTTGCGGACGCTGCCGTTTCTGGCTGAAAGGCGTGTGGTTCTGATAACCGATGCCGACGAGTTCATATCCGCCAATCGCGACCTGCTGGAAAAATACTTCGAGAACCCCAGCCCGAGCGGTGTACTTGTTTTGCGGGCACAGACCTGGCGAAAGAACACAAGACTGGCCAAAAAACTGTCCGCGGTCGGCGAACATGTCGCTGTCGGCGAGATGAAGGCAAGCCAGTTGCCCGGATATGTGGCCAATTATGCCCGGACGACGCACGACAAGACGATGACCAGGCCGGTCTGCGAGATGCTCGTTGAACTGGCAGGCGACGATCCGGGCCGGCTCAGCAGCGAGGTCGATAAACTGGCGATGTACGTCGACCGGCGAAAGACCATTAGCTGCGAGGATGTCGAAAAGCTCATCGGGCAAAATCGCATGTTCAACGCCTTTGCCGTGATCGACGCTATCACAGCCGGCGACGCTGCTGGGGCGGTAGGGCGGCTCAGGAACATGTTCGCAGCCGACAAGAGCGCCGAATTCAAGGTCGTCGGGGCCTTCGCCTATCACTTAAGAAAAATGTTCGCTGCCAAGGCCCTTATGGAACAGGGACTGAACCGGCGGGCCGTGATCGGACAACTCAGGCTTTGGGGCAACCTCGACGGATTTTTCGGACAGCTTTCGAGGATGAGCCTCCAAAGGATAGGTTCAATCCTCGCCGAACTTGCACGAATCGATTACTCGATAAAAACCGGACGGCAAACCTGCAAGGTGGCGGTCGAACAATTAGTACTCACCCTGGCAACAAAACGGCCCTGAAAACGCACCCGTCCGCTCAACCGCCTGCCCTCAGTGTCGCAATTGCCGATCATTGCTCTTGGGCGAGATCCTGCTCGATGGATTCCTCGAGCTTGTCGAGTTCGGCCTGCATATTTTCTTCGTTGATCTGCTCTTCGGCCTCGGCTTTGTACTCGGCCTCGGTCTTGACCGGCTCATCGGCACCGGGCGAATCCTTCTTACAGCCGCTACAGCAAAAAACGACCGCCAATGCAATGACAACGGCAAATAATCTCTTTCGTAACATCCCGACCACCTCTTGATTAATAGGCTCGTTACAATCCTGTCTTTATAAAAAACCGAAGTGTCGACCTTAGACCCTAATCACCATCGGCCTCAGCCTCGGGCTTTTCTTTGCTATCGTCCTTATCGGCGCCCTTGTCTTTGGGTTTGTCCTTGCCCTCGGCTTTGCCTTTTCCGCCGGCCTCTTCGCCGCCGGGTTTACCCGATTCCGGGCCGCCATCGCCGAGTGATGGGGCGTCTTTGATCCGCTGGTCGATCTGGGCGAATTTTTTGTCGTATCGGGACTGCTCTTTTTCGATGAGCTTATCGACCCGTGCGACGGTGTCAGCCTTGCCATCCTTGACAGCTAAGTCGCGAATCCGCCTCATGCGGGCCACCCGCTCTAAATGCTTTGCCTTTTCGTGGACCAACTGCTTCCGGAACGCCTCAAGCTGCTGGGCGTGGCCCTTGCCTTTGGCCTGGGCATCTTCTTTAGCCAGCTCTTTAGCGACCTTCTCTCCTGCTTTTTCCTTTACTTTCTCCTCAGCCTTACCCTCTGCCTTACCCTCTGCCTTACCCTCTGCTTTTTCGCTGCTCTTACCGGGAGTCTCAGGTTTGCCCTGGGTTTTTTCCTGTTCCTTATCTTTTCCCTGGGCTTGCGGGGGGCGTTTCTCATTGGCGGGTTTGGCTTTATCCTGCGGCTTTTGCCCGGTTGATCGCTGTTGGGTGGCCTTTTCAGGCGGCTGTTTTGGTTCGGGTTTCTGTTTTTCGGAGGGCCTCTGGTCCGGCTTTGCCTTAGCTGGCGATCGGGGAGCGGGTTTTGAGCGGCTGGGCTGCTGTTTTTTTACCGAACTACCGCCGCCACCGCGGCTGCCGCCCCCACCGCCGCGACTGCCACCGCCGCCGCCCTTGCCCTGCGAGTTGGCCGAAACCACCCCAGCGGACCAAAACAGCACGACTGCAATCATGATCGCGATAATCGATCTCTTCATGACATATTCCCCTCAAAAGAACGACACTACTGTCTTCTATTTTTTGCCCGGCGCGAGATACTGGAAGAACTCCGAATCACCGGGCAGGACGATGGTTGTATCTTTGCCCAGCGATTTTTCATAGGCCTCCAGCGTGCGAATAAAGGCGTAAAATTCCGGGTCCTCTTCGTAGGCCGCGGCGTATATGGCAATGGCCCCGGCGTCGCCTTCACCGCGGGTCTTTTCGGCTACCATCTTGCTCTCAGCGAGCAGAATGGCCTTTTCCTTGTCGGCCTGAGCTTGAATTTTCACTGCTTCTTCGGTGCCCTCGGAGCGGTATTTCTTGGCAATCCTCTCACGTTCGGCTCGCATACGGAGATAGACCGATGTGATTACATCACCGGGTGGCAGGTCGGCCCTTTTTATCCGTACGTCGATGACCTCGATCCCGTATTGGCCGGCGGTCTCGTTGCACTTTGCGGCGACCGTTTCCATGAGTTTCTCACGATTAACAGAGATGATCTCGAGCATCTCATGGCGGGCGAGTTCCTCGCGTATCTCCGAAAAGACGATATCATCGAGCCTGGACTGGGCGCCGAATTCGTTGCCCACGGTCTGGTAGAATTTGAGCGGATCGATGATCCGCCAGCGGGCGTAGTTGTCCAGCAGCAAATGTTTCTTGTCGCGGGTTATGACCTTGGCGGCGGCGGCATCGTATTCCAGCACCCTTCGCTCGAACTTGTGAACGGTCTGAATAAACGGGATCTTGAAATTCAGACCGGGCTCCTGAACCGTTTTGACCCACTTGCCCAACTGCGTCACGATCGCCTGTTCGGTTTCATCTATCGTATACATTGACAGAACGAAACCCATAAGCGACCCGACAATGACTATCATCACAACCGCTGAGGTGATTTTGTTATTCATCTTCCAGCCCCTTCATTCAAAGGTAACAGTTGCAGGAGATTGCCGCCAGATTCGCCATCGATGATGAACTTGCGAATATTCGGCAGGATCTTTTCCATCGTTTCGAGATACAGTCTTTTCCTGGTGACATCCGTTGCCTTCCGGTACTCGGCCAGGACGGCCAAAAAGCGGTCGGCGTCGCCGTGTGCAGCCTTCATTCTTTCTTCCTTATATCCCTCCGCGGCCCGCAAAATGCTTTCAGCCTCACCGCGGGCCTTGGGGATGATATCTGCTTTATAGCCCTCGGCTTCCTTGATCAGCCTGTCCTTGTCTTCGCGGGCGCTAACGACATCGCTGAATGCGGAGGCGACCTGACTTGGCGGCTGGACGGTCTGGAGTTTGGTCTCTTCGATCCGCACGCCGCTGTCATAACCGTCGATTATCTGCTGGAGGAGCAGCTTGATGTCGGCTTCGACCTCGAATTTCGCGTCAACTAACACATCGTCAATGGGCCTTTGCCCGACAACGTGCCGCAGTGCGACCTCGGCGGCATCCTTAAGCGCTCCGCTTCTGCCCTCCAGGTCGCGAACATTGAACAGGAATTTCTCCGGATCGGCGACCTTGTACTGTATGCTGATCTGGGCATCGATGATCTGCTCGTCGCCGGTGAGCATGAGCGACTCTTCCGGATAAAATCTGTACTTGGCCGGAAGCGTGGCCGGCACCGTCGCAAATCCGATCTCGATCCGCCTGCGCTCCTCGACCTGTACCTTATTGACCATTTCAAACGGCGGCGGGATATGGTAGTGCGGGCCGGGACCGACGACGCGGTCGGCTTTGCCGAATCTGCGGACTACACCCTGTTCGCCCGGACGGACGATATAAATGCCCGACAGCAGGTAAAGAATGAACAGCAGCGGCAGTATCCACTTGAGCCACGCCCAGTTGAATTTGAGCCGGTTGTCAAAAGAAGGCCCTACATAATCGGTCTTGAAATCGTAACGTTGTGCTGAAGCCATAATCATACCCCTTTTCTGGCGACGGTAGTATTAGTTTTGTTCGTTGATTATTACGGACCTGCGGCATATAATCAAGGGGAATTTTCAACTATTGAGAATTGTTTTGCGAAATCATGGCCGGCCCGGCTCTAAACAACTCGCGTGGAGTCGTTTTTTGCGGGCAGAGGACGTGTTCTCGGGGAGTATCTGATGGGCAGAAAGAAGATCACAGTGGTAGGGGCTGGCAATGTCGGGGCTACGACGGCTTTTATTGCCGCCGGGCGGGATATTGGCGATATCGTGCTTTTGGACATCGTTGAAGGCCTTGCCGAGGGTAAGGCTCTGGATATGGCCGAGTCCAGCGGCGTCTTTGCCTTTAGCGGCTCGGTCGTCGGCACTACCGACTGGCAGCGTGCCGCCGGCAGCGATATCGTGATAATCACCAGCGGAATGCCCCGAAAACCCGGTATGAGCAGGGACGACCTGTTGGCCAAGAACACCGCAATCGTAAAATCCGTCAGCGAGCAGGTAGCCCAATACTGCCCAGATGCGTTTGTCATCGTCGTCTGCAATCCGCTTGATGCTATGGTCTCAGTGGCGTCAAAGGTCACCGGTTTTGCCAATAACAAGGTGATGGGCATGGCTGGGGCGCTCGATTCGGCGAGATTTGTCCACTTTATCGCCAAGGAATCCGGTGCCAGCGTTCGGGACATAAGCGGCGTCCTGATGGGCGGCCACGGAGACAGTATGGTGCCGCTGCCGCGATTTACCACGGTGGCTGGCGTGCCGATAACCGAGCTGATATCGCAGGAAAAGATCGACGAATTGGTCGAGCGGACCCGCAAGGGCGGTATCGAGATCGTCAATCTGTTAGGCTACAGTGCCTATTACGCCCCAGCCGCAGGTGCGGTAAAAATGGCTGAGGCCATCGTCAAAGACAAAAAGAGCCTGATAAGCTGCTGTGCCTATTGCGACGCCCAATACGGCGTTGGCGGCGGCTTTGTCGGAGTCCCAGCCGTACTCGGCGCAGGCGGCGTCGAAAAAATCGTCGAACTAAACCTCACCGACGCCGAAAAGAAGGCCTTTGACGCCTCCGCCAGCCACGTAAAGGCCCTGGTCGCCAAAGTCAGCGATCTGCTCTAATACCGGTCCTCCCCAAAATATCGCGAGTATGATATGCTTGCGCCAGCGGTATGCCACAGGCCACAGCAAGGGTGGCAGCGTGTTTGCGCAGCAAACCGATGGGCGATTGTACAAACCCGCCCACTACCTATCCGTGGCGGGGCTTGATGGTCTCGATCAGTTCGCGGATGGAGGTTATCTTCCTCAGTGCCGCACGCCGCTGGAGCTGCTTGTTATAAAGTCTCAGTTGAATGTCGATAGCTCCCAGTGCCCAGTCGATGTAGTGGAGTTGGTGTGACGGGCGGTAGTGTGCCTCGTTCATCAGCCCCCTCTTGACGGTGTCGAGAAACCTTCCCATCGTTCGGCGGCTGATCTCTGTCGGGTTGGCGGACCATTTTTTGAGCCGCTGGTATTGCACCCGGAGTTTGCGGCTGCCAGCCAACTGGGCGGCGGTCAGATAATCGCCGGGATTATAGGTGATCTGGAGGCCCTTTAGTGCCATAATGAGCGGCTCGTAGTTTGCCCGCTCTTCAAGGCGAATAAACTTGTACTGCTGGACATAGGTCGTGGCGTATGACGGCGAGCGGGAAGCGATTTCGTCGCCTTCGAGATGAAATTTCCGTTTGCTCACGCGGGAAAACATCAGTTCCTCGCCGTAGCGGTCCTGCCGGATCTCGTCATGGGCCATCCTCGACACCCAAAGCCGACCGGTACGCCTTTCCTGCGTGCCCCCGCCAAGGACGAGCAGGCATTTTATAAAGCTCAGCGGCAGCATCCTGTGATTTTGGCCCTCTTTTTTACGGATCTGAAACGACAGATGCAGGCTGTGCGGCCTGACTGGGTAGAACATCGCGATCTCGCGGATGAGCTGGTTCATGATCCACGGGTCGGCGGTGGCCGGTTTCGACAGTTCGCCGGCGATATTGAGCCTGCCGGGTGCAAGCTCCAGGAACCCGCGACGCCGGAAATCATTTGTACCGGAATGATCGTCGATATACCCGCCGAGTTTCCAGCTCAGCACATCCAGGCGAAAATCGCAAAAGTACTTAAAGCCGTCAAAGTCTGTGTCTGTCTTTCGTGTTCGGCTCCGAACGGCCTTAAAGCCGAGGTTACTCAGTTCAAGTTCCGCACCAAGGGGCATAAGCCCAGGCTGACGATTGGCCTGCACTTTTTCCAGCTCGCTGCGCACGACCCGCGAATCAAAAACGCTGTCCGCCGCACTTATCGCATATTTGACATAATCGATCAGGTCATATCGACCCTCGCACGGCATGGTCTCCAGGCAGCGATGCAGGATCATACCCACGCCGTGGCGGTTGGCGTTGATCATCTTCAGTGCGACAAGCAGGCTCGTTGACCGCGTAAAGAACCTTCGCGACGGGCAGAGACGCTCCAGCTCGTAGCGGTACCGCTCCTGGATATTCTGCTCGAACTGATTGAGGAGCACTTGCTTAACCACCAGGCCGATATAATTTTCCATAAACGGCCTCACGCCCGGCTCATCGTCAAGTGACCTGATGCTCGGACAAGGCCTGCTCAGCTCATGTTCGATATAATAATCGCTGACCGCGTCGGTCCCGAGATGGCTTATCACAAGGTCGCGTTCCGTGGTCGCCAGAAGTTCCCTATGCGCCCTGCGCTCGACGTCGGCATCGGGCGAATGCTCGCCCGGGCGGGTATGGTTGGCAAAAAATTTCTCGATCCGCTTGCGAAGCCACAATTCGTGGATGAGATTTACATGGAAACGGTCGCCGAAGCGGCTTCGCATGGACTTAGGGCTGCCCAGATACGCCTGCGCCTCGACGGGACCGGCGGCGGTATTGACCCTGACCGTCTCTTGATCGTAGAGCTTGCCTTCATACCTGTCGATGTCCGCCATGGCGTCGGGCGGGACATTATAGATTACAAAACCTTCGATCTTCGTGCTGCGGTTCTCCACAGCGTAAAAATAGACGTTGTCGGGGCTGACGCGCTGGTGGCCGGGCAGCAGGGCAAGCTCGGCGAACAGTACGGCCGGGTCGCGGTGCGAGGGCTTCAAAGTGAAACTCAGGCCGCAGACCGACTTAAAGATCGTCGGGTCACGAAGCGAACCGTATATAAAAAGATTTACCGCTGTATCTTCCATATTCGCAATGATACCACATTCGCAGGCCCCCAGTCAAGTTGCAGGTCTTGGGTAAATTTTTCGCGCGCCACGAATTTTTGACTTGCGCCAATATTACGCCAGAACAGTCCTGCCCAAGCTGGAAATGTGGTTATCGGTAATTCTGCCCCGAAGGGGCTGTTAAGTTCAGCCCAGGGTCAGCGAAGCGCCACCCTGGGTAAACGAAATCCCGCCTCCTAAAATACCCTGAAAGGGTTATATAAAATCCGCGAAACACGAATCGCCCCGAAGTTTCTAATGTACGATCCGGTTGACGTGGGCGTGGACGCAGGTCAGTATCTCATAGCAGATGGTCTCAGCCAGCGACGAGAGCGCATAAACGCCGCAGGGCGAATCGTGGTCGTCGTCGATAATCGTGACCATCTGACCGATAGCGGCGTCGGCCACGTCGGTTACGTCGATCAAAAGCTGGTCCATGCAGACCCTGCCGATAACGTTGGCAACGCAACTGCCGACCTTCATCTTCGCCTTGTTGGACAGACTGCGAAAGTACCCGTCGGCATAGCCTAACGGCACGACCGCCAACCGTGTCTCGCGACCGGCTGTAAACGACCGTCCGTAGCTTACCGAGTGGCCGGCGCCGATCGTCTTTAGCTGCACGATCGGGGCCTGAAGTTTCATCACCGGCACCAGTTCGATCGGAGGCGACTTCATCCGACGCGAATAGTACCCGTACATCGAGATCCCGCAGCGGACCATATCGAAATGCGACTCGGGCATCTTTATCGTAGCTGCACTGTTGGCGGCGTGGATGATTATATCCTCGCGTCCGGCGAGATCATTGGCTGCCAGAAAGGCGTTAAAGGCCTCGAGCTGCTGCCACGCGTAAGAAAGATCCTCCTCGTCGGCGGTGGCTAAATGCGTGTATATCCCGGCCAATCGCGTGTTGTCGCACTTCTGTATCTTTTCGATGAGCAGGTTTGCCTGCTCCGGGTCGATGCCGCACCTGCCCATACCGGATTCGACGTTGACATGCAGGTCCAGAACCATATCGCTTCCCGACAGCGATGTGGCGACAAACTCCAATGCCCCGATAGAGGCGATAACGCAGTGCCAGCCGTTCTTTGCGCACAGGGATATCTGGTCGACGCCGCTGGCTACATTGACAGACTCGAGAATGAGGATCGACTGCTCCGCGGTCAACTCGGCAATGTCAATGGCCTCGTATATGCTCGCCACCGCAAAAAAATCGACATCGGCCTTTTGCAGAATGTTCACTGTCTCCGATATTCCGTGACCGTAGGCGTTGGCCTTGATGACGGCGCAGAACTTCGTCGCCGGCTTGCAGAGACTCTTGAGATTCCGCACGTTGCCGAGCAGGGCACCGGAGTTAATGTGGGCCTGCAAGTCGGGTCTTATCAGATGCCGGGAGCGGTACACTCTCACTTTACGATTTCCCCATAATCTCTTTGCGAAGCTTAAACAGTTCCTTAAAAGCGCGAAGTATCACGCGAACACTCGCCCCTGACTGCTCGCCTGCCTGGCGCGGGTAGTGATGAACGCCGGTTTGAGTAACGGTCCAGCCGCCGCGGGTCGCGCGGGCGAGAACCTCGGCGTCGATCAGGGCGCCGGTGCTGTGCATCTCCATCTCGTCGAATATCTTACGCTTAAACAGCTTGAAAGCACAGTCGATGTCCTTTATTTTCATGCCGAAAAGAATGCAGACCAGCGTCGTCCAGCACCACGCATTGAACTTGCGAACCATGCTGTCCTGACGGTTGAGCCGGTAGCAACTGACGATATCGTATTCTTCCATCAAAGGCAAAAGAGCCGGCATCTCGCCAATATCGAACTGGGCGTCGCCGTCGGTATAGAAGACAAACTCCTTCGTCGCAGCCCGAAAACCCGACTGGAGGGCCCCGCCATAGCCTAAGTTTACCGGGTGGTGAACGGCCTTCACCTCGGCGATCTCGGCGGCAAGACCGTCGGCGATCTCACCCGTATCGTCGACGCTCCCATCGTTAACGATTATCACCTCGAAGTCGCCGCTGACCTGCTTAAGGGTAGCTAACGTTTTGCGTACGAGAGGTTCCACCGACGAGGCCTCGTTATGGCACGGAAAAAACACACTTATCGAGACACCCCGGCGATCGCCGGAATGCGGCTGACTGTCTTGATGGCTCTGTTCGTTAACCATTTACCACTTCGAATCCAACAATATGGCCCTGGGTTTGGCCTCGTTTGCCCGGTAAAACGCGGCGTATTTCTCCGCCAGTTCCGGGTTGCCCCTTTTGTAGGCCCCTGACAGGGTGTTGGCCCCGATCAGCGCCGCCCACAGCTTCTTGATATATCCGGCCTGCCCGGAATACTCGTCCTGGTTCTCCATGAAATCGACCACATAACCCTCTACTACGCCGCTGATGCGGTGGGCCGGTTCTGTTCCCCGCAGCTTGGGATTTGCGCCCGCCTCAAATATCAGAGTACTCATCGTTTCACGAGTAGGATCCAGCTCGAAGGCCTTAATCGCGTGCTCGGCCCCTGCCATTACACTCTTTTGGTCGCTTAGGCCAAGCAGGTTGCGGGCTATCGTATAATGCTTCGAGAACTCGGTCGGAAACTTCGCCTCTCCGCTGAGCACATCCTTCATCAACTCCCTGCCCTGTTCGGTGTCAGTATCCACGAACAATTGCTGGTGCAGATCGACATAGGCCGTCGCCCAGTTCTTCCGTTTCTGCAGGCCCCGCACGAATATGTACTTGGAGAGATCGGGTCGCATTAACTCACCAGCCGGCAACCGGGGATCCGGCACCTGATTGCTGGGCTGAAGGACCGCCCACACATCGTAATGTTTCATCTGTTTGTCGATCCAGTCGCCAATCTCCACGAAATCCCTTTCGGTGAGCTTCCTCCTCGCCAGCCCGGCGTTTTGTACGGCTGGACCGCCTGCCTTGATCTTCCTCCAAAGCCCGAACATCTCATACGAGTACGCCGCCTGCGCCCTGCCGTCCATGAAAAGTTTCAGCGGCGTCTTGCCCGTCTCAGCGTCCGGCTCCTGCCCGTAGGCTATCGCTCCGCCCTCGGTCCAGTGGTTGAACATTTTCCCGCTAAGCTCGTTTTCCCTTATGAACTGACATGCGTCAAAGGGCTTGACATTCGATGCCGTCATCCGCATAAAGACCGAATTGCGAATATCGTCCTTGGCCCACGGGTCGAGATAGATACGCTTGTACTTTTTGCCCCAGAATACACCTAAACAAACAATAGCTATCGCAAAAATAACCAGCACGCCTGCGCTAAGGCCCAGCCCGACAGCCGGAACCTCCAGCTTCCGTCTTTTGTTAAAATTAACCCGCGCCGCGATCATGCAGTACGCCTGATGGACAAACATCGCCATTACAGGGCACGCCGCCGCAGCGGCAATGGGGATAAAACGACGCGAACGAAGCGCCATATAGGCCGTCAGTGCCGAAATAACCATCACCGAAAGATCGATCTTCGGCCATTGATAATTACCAGGGCACGATTCAGCCTCCTGGCGGGCGCGACGACCACGTGCTAATACCGGCTTGAAAAAGAGGGCAATAAACCATACTACGAATATCACCATCGCAAGAATGCACATCACGCCGAACCCTTCTTCCTGGCCGACGGGATTCGGGACCCCCATTCTGTCCATCCAGTCAAAAGCGGGACGCCATTCGTTGACCAGTCGCCAGCCAGCGGCATGTTTGCTGAAACTTATCTCAAAAGTATGCGTAACATTCGTCAGGTGAAAAGGATTGAATGTGATACTGGCAAGCAGGGCGACGGAACCGGCAAGGACCGTCTGCTTCAGGCCATTAAGCCCGATCGACACAAACCTCGTTTTAGACATGCACGTCAGAAGATTAATACCGACATACGGAACCAGCATGATGAAAATGTAGATGAATCCGCCGTGAACGTTGCACCACAGAACCGTCAGTGGAACCAGAAGCCAGATGTAGCGAATATTGCGATACGTCGCAAGCGCTATTGTCAGCATGAAAAGCGGAACAAGTGTATTGGTAAAGACCGCCGGACGCACATCGATAAAACTGCGACTTATAAAAAGCGCAAACGATGTAAAGATCGCCGCCAGCAGCGGCCCCGCCCCGAGAACCCGTCCGGTATAATAGATAACAACGGCAGACATTATAGTAACCGCGAACTTCCAGTATATAAGCGCGTTGTAGTCGCCGTCAAAAAACGTTACCAGCTTGTAAAATATCACATGCGTCAGCCAGTTCTGGTTGACCCAGCCGGAAGGGTGGATCGTCTTGACCGTCGAGCGGAGCCATGCGGGATATTTCTCAAGCTCGGCCTCGTTCGGACCGGCCTCGTGCGAATTGGCGCTGAACGGCTCGATCGTGTCGACCCCGTGATTGACAAAATGCCGACCGCAGGCAAGCGCAACCCACGTATCGCCCGCCGCGACCATATGCGTGCACGCATGGCCTATGAACACAAACATACCAGCCCAAACTACTATTATCGTGCTGTATTTTAGTAAGCCGGTACTTGACGAGCCTAAGGTTTTAGCCACTGTTCGATCCTGTCGAGTCCTTTAGCGATCTGTTCGAGTGAGCAGGCGAAACTGAGCCGGACGTTATTACCACAGCCAAACGGCTTTCCAGGCACCACCGCCACCATTGCCTGCTCAAGTAACGCCTGAGCGAAACTCATGCTGTCATCGATCTTGACATCACCAATACATCGGCCATAATGGGCCGAAACATCAGGGAAACAGTAAAAAGCACCCGTCGGCGACGGGCAGTTTACACCCTCGATCCCGTTTAGACGCTCAGCCATGTACTTCGCTCGCTTCTCGAACTCGACACGCATCTTTTCGACAGCACCGGAAGTGTCCGTAAGTGCTGTAATAGCAGCAGGTTGCGTAAAGCTAACAGGGTTTTGTGTCATGTGCGACTGGAGACGACCCATAGCCTTGGCAACCTCGAGCGGTGCTGCTGTGTAGCCCAAACGCCAGCCCGTCATCGCGAACGCCTTACTAAGGCCGTTGATCGTGAGCGTACGGTCATACGCATCCTGGCTAAGCGAGGCGAAACTGACAAATTCAGCGTCCCCGTAAATAAGTTTCTCATATATTTCATCCGAAAGAACCATTACGTCCGTCCCTTCGAGCACCTTTGCGATCGCTGACAGCTCATCCGGGCTGTACGAAAAGCCCCCGGGGTTGTTTGGTGAGTTCAGGACCAAAAGAGCCGTCTTATCCGTTATCGCCGCTTTCAGCTCGTCAGGCGTGATCTTGTAACCGTTGGCCCCGCTCGTCTCGACCACCTTGGGCGTCCCCTGAGCCAGCTTCGCAGCCTCGGGATAGGTCACCCAGTAGGGCGTCGGCAGCAAAACCTCGTCGCCATCGTCGATAACAGCCTGCATGGACTCATAAACGGAGTGTTTGGCTCCAATATTGACCACGATCTGCTCGGGCGTATAGGCCAGACCGTTTTCCCGCTGAAGTTTCTCGGCAATCGCCGTTCTAAGCTCAATAATCCCCGTAGCCGGCGTATATTTCGTCTTCCCAGCCTGCATTGCCTCTATCGCAGCCGACTTAATGAAGTCGGGAGTGTCAAAATCCGGCTCACCGGCACCAAAACTCACAACGTCGACACCCTCAGCCTTGAGCTGCTTCGCTCGCGAGGTCACTGCCATTGTCGCCGACGGCGGTACTGCAAGGGCTCTCTTACTGATCTTCATGATTACTGCACCTTTCGATAAGATTCCTGACATAGCTCCGGAACGACCCGGAAATCCACATTTAAGCCAACATTAAAGCAAGAGAAACCCAACAGGTCAAGCAAAATGATAGATCATTGTGGGGCAAACAGTGTAGATTTCTACCATCCGCAGCAAGGGTGGCAGCGTGTTTGCGCAGCAAACCGATGGGCGAACCAAGCCACAGCCCGCAGCCACGTAGGGTGCGATATTTCGCACCAATCGATCATCCCAGCGAATCCCCTGTAGGATGGTAACTCGTTACCCATGCGGTTCACAGTGCTTTCCTTGTCATTCCAGCGAAAGCTGGAATCCAGCATAAAACAGCATCCGCCAAGGGCGGATCCCACATCTTTACATTTTAATACTTGATATTTAATATTTAACGGCGTCAGCCGTGTTTACTTCTTAGCAGCATCATTAACCTTAAGCGGACGCCCATTAAAATCCGACCCATCAAGACGCTCAACAGCCACCTGCCCCTGATCGGGATCTTCCATCTCAACAAAACCATACCCCCGAGACCGACCGGTATTCCGATCGACAATAATACGAACACTAACCACAGGCCCAAAAGTAGCAAAAAGCCCCCGCAACTCATCCTCACTAGTATCAAACAAAAAATTCCCAACAAAAATATTCAAAAAACCAAACCTCCAAACATCCTTGTCATTCCCGCGAAGGCGGGAATCCAGCATAAAATAACATCCGCCAGAGGCGGATTCCTGCCTCTGGCGCCAACACAAAATCCACACCACAATGTAAACAAAACAAAACCAACAGTCAACCACCAAACCACAAAATCCTCATCAACACAACGGACAGCGGCCAGGAAAGACCAAAACAGGTAATAGCGGGCATTTTCACAAGGTTTTTTGTTGAATCCACAGCCGGGTCGGTTATAATTTAGGTGGTATGGCAAAGCAGCGAAGAGAACCGTTGGCTCAAAAACGCAGGGGCTATATTAGATAGGCGGTGTCCTTGGTTTTCTAATTTACCTGGAGCATATAGTAATGGATTCTAATACCTGCCATGAAGACAATTGCGGAAAAGCTAAAGACCCAAATGTTAAGGTTTTTTCCGCTTCGTGGGATAGAGCAATGTGGATATTAAATTCGGCCCTTGTGATACTTTTAGGCGGGATGACAATAGGGTTTCTTATTGCGAGTATTTATGGAATGCGGGAAAATATATATTGTGCAACTATTGGGCTTGCGGGTTCGTTGCTACCGATACTTATTTTGATTATCAGTGCTGCCTTTGCCCCTCGGCAGTATCAAATATCAGGTGATGGTATTCTGGTCAGGCGGCTTTTGGCGAAAGACGTGAAAATACCACTCTGTGGGATTTATTCAATCGAGCCGGTTAGCTATAAATATGTTTTAAAAAAGGCAGTTCGTGTTATGGGTTCAGGGGGCGGCTTCGGCATTTATGGTGAGTTTACCTCGCCGAGCCTGAAGTATTTCAACGCATATATGACCCGAAGAGATAAGCTTGTCCTGATAAGAACCCCGGACAAACCCTTTGTGCTCACCCCGGATGACCCCGAAGGCTTCATTGCTGCTGTGCAACAGAAAAGATAGGATGTGATGCTAAATTTGCTTGCAAAGGTGTTGTTGATGTGGTTTATTTGGGGTTGGATTTTTGTTTGTTGTTGTGGAGACGGTTATGGCGTTTCGGGTTGAAGATGATAGTCTTGGTTCGGTTGAGGTTCCTGTTGGGGCTTACTATGGGGCCCAGACGGCTCGTTCTTTGCGTAATTTTGCTATCGGTATCGAGAAGATCCCCGATGAGGTGGTCGCTGCCCTTGGGGTCGTCAAGAAGGCGGCTGCTATGGTCAATGGCGAGCTTGGGCTGCTCTCCGGCGATACGGCGGGGCTGATCGTCCGGGCCGCTGACGAGGTCATCGCCGGCAAGCTCAGCGGGCATTTTCCGCTCAGCGTCTGGCAGACCGGCAGCGGGACCCAGACGAATATGAACGTCAACGAGGTCATCGCCAACCGGGCCATCGAGTTGGCTGGCGGCGTTCTCGGCAGCAAGTCACCGGTCCACCCCAATGACGACGTCAACAAGTCGCAATCGTCCAACGACACCTTCCCGACCGCGATGCACATCGCCTCAGCAGTGGCGATCACGCAAAAGTTGCTTCCCGCAGTCGAGGCCTTAGCCGGGCAGTTAGAGCAAAAGAGCAGCGAGTTTTCGCAGATCGTCAAGATCGGCCGCACGCATCTGATGGACGCCGTCCCGCTGACGTTGGGCCAGGAGTTTGGCGGCTATGCCGAGCAGGTCCGTCGAGGCGGCGAGCGGATCTCCGGGTGCCTGGGCCGGCTCTATGAGTTAGCCATAGGCGGAACAGCTGTTGGCACGGGCCTGAACACCCATCCGAAGTTCGCCGGGCTGGTCGCAGCCAGGATCGCCGAGCTTACGGGCCTGCCGTTCGTCACCGCCGCCAACAAGTTCGAGTCATTAGCGGCGCACGATACGCTTGTCGAGGTCAGCGGTGCGCTGAAGACCCTGGCTGTGTCGCTTATGAAGATCGCCAACGATATCCGCTGGCTGGCCTCCGGGCCGCGGTGCGGGATCGGCGAGTTGACCCTCCCAGCCAACGAGCCGGGCAGTTCGATCATGCCGGGCAAGGTCAACCCGACGCAGTGCGAGGCGCTGACGATGATCGCAACCCAGGTGATGGGTAACGATGCGACGATCGCTTTTGCCGGGTCGTCGGGCAACTTCGAGCTGAATGTCTACAAGCCGGTGATCATCTACAATCTGCTGCAATCCGTGCGGCTTTTGACCGACGGCTGCAGGAGCTTCGGCGAAAACTGCGTCGCCGGCATTGCGGTAAACCAAGCTGTGATAAAGGGTTACGTGCAAAACTCCCTGATGCTCGTTACCGCCCTGAACCCGCATATCGGCTACGACAAGGCTGCAAAGATCGCCAAACACGCCCACGCAGAGGGCATAACGCTAAAGGAGGCAGCCGTTTCGTTGGGCCTCTTAACCGGCGAAGAGTTCGACAAAATAGTAGCACCGGAAAAAATGACCGGACCGCAGGAATAATTCAGTATCCAG
>DAOVVQ010000258.1 GCA_030637065.1 Planctomycetota bacterium | reverse complement strand
GAAAGCAGCGCTGACAGCTCGCACCGGTTCGGCGACTTGCAGTTTCGAATAAACGTATTCCGCGACAATGACGGAATAGCGGCGGCCATTCGGGCGCTTGGTCTGGACATACCCAAGCCCGAGGACATCGGATTTCCGAACACGATGTGGCATGACGTCGTTCGCCGAACGCACGGGTTGGTCCTGTTTACCGGTATAACCGGCGCCGGAAAGAGTACGACGATCGCCTCACTCATCGAACGGATCAACGAAAACCGCGCTTGCAGGATCATTACATTAGAAGAGCCGATCGAATATCTGTTAAGCCAGAAAAACTCGATGATCTCCCAGCGGGAAGTTGGCCGGGACCTGGAGACTTTTTACGAGGGCCTGAGAGCCATGATGCGGGAGGACCCGGATATAATCTTCGTCGGCGAGATGCGAGACGCCGAGACGGTTTCGATGACCCTTACCGCCGCCGAAACCGGACACCTGGTCTTTTCCACCCTGCACACCCGCGATGCTACCGGTTCTGTCACCCGGATCCTGGATTTTTTCCCGCCCGCAAGGCAGGATGAAGTGCGAAACCAGCTCTCCTTAGGGCTGGCTTACGTGATCAGCCAGAAACTCATACCAAGGAAAAACGGCGTGGGAAGAGTAATCGCCATGGAGGTTCTCAACAACAACTACGCCATTGCAAACCTGATTCGCAAGGGAAAGGTCGAGCAGATATACTCACAACTCCAGACCAAGACAAAGAACCAGCCCGACGAAAAAATGATAACGATGGAAAGGCACCTGGCCCGACTGGTCAAAGCGGGCCAGATCGATCTGCTCGAAGCACAGAAATGGGCCAACGACCTTAAGTGTTTCATCGACGCGATGAATACCGATATGGACATAGAGCATTAGTAAGGCCGAACTTTAATGACGATCACGTTTGACTGTCCCGGATGTGGGGGGATCTGTGCCTTCAGGGGCAGGTATGCCGGCAGGACAGCCAGGTGCATGCGATGCAACCAGCAGTTCGTAATACCCTCCGAAAACGACCTGCCCGCCGAAAAAATCGAGATCGAATTTCAATATGACGACCCGATACCGGGATTCTTCGCCGCAGCGGTTAAAGGCGTCCGGGAAACATTTCTCAATTGGAAAAATGCGACCGGTCTGCTCTTTGTCGCGCTTCTGGTGTGCCTGAAATTCGTGGTCCGGCACCAAAACTGCGACTTGTATCTGGTCAGAGTACGGCTCTATGTGCCTTTTGGCCTGATAATGGCGGCGGGGATGATGGGCTGTTTATTCTGGTATTATATGGAAATAGTTTGTTCGGCGGCATTCGGCGACAATGACCTGCCCGACATTGACATGGGCACGCCGGCAAGACTTGTCGGCAGCGCCCTAAGCAGTCTTTACAATTTCTTTGTGGCCCTGACGGTGGTCCAGGTGCCTTTTATTGTCGTCGGGCTGACGTTGATAAAATTACAGATACAGGCGACATGGCTTTTGTACGCACTGTCGACAGCCGGACTCTTTGTCTTTCCGATCGCAGTTTTGACGATGGCGGTGGGCGGCGATCTGAATATGCTGACTCATCCGAACTACCTCATCCGCCCGATCGTAAAGGCGTTTTCAGCTTACCTCGTACCGGCGTTGATGGTTATCGCCGCCGCCTTTTTTCAGTGGAAGACGTTTGCCTACGGCCTCGATATAGGCCAAAGCCCGGCTGAAACAGCAACACTTCTTTCGGCGGATATTGCTGCGGCGATGCTTGCGGTACTTGCCATGCGGACGACCGGGCTGTTCTACCGACATTACAGTTGCCACATGACATGGCAGGAATAAGGCGGTTTTAGATGGTTTCCCTGAAAAACAGGGTGTATTCCGGTGCCAGGTTTGTTTTTGTTCCAAAAACAACGACCGTAGCAAAGGTATTATAGCTTTTCAGAGGTTTCAGATGACGATCACATTTAAATGTCCCGGCTGCGGCAATCTGTGCGGGTTTCATGAAAGGCACGCCGGCAGGACCGCCAGATGTACGCGCTGCAGCCAGCAGTTTATTATACCGGATCGTGACGGTGATAAGGCCCAGAAGGTCAAAGTCGATCCCGGCAAGCCGATCGAAGGTTACTACCGGGCGGCCCTGGTCGACTTCTGGAAAACACTGACGATCCCGGAGAACACAGCCGGCCTGTTGGCGGCGGTTACCGCTATTGCAATAAAGTTCTTCGTCGGTCATACGGATTTTTCTTTTTCCGTGGTCAGTCCCAGCGGACAAGGTTTTCGCGTTCAGTTGATCATCGGCCAGATAACCACTGTACTGGCATGGGGCTACCTGTTTTGGTATTACAAGGAAACCGTGTCGTCTACCGCATTTTACCCTGACGACCTGCCGGATGTGACGGTCGGTCGCGGGTTTGATTTCCTTGGCAATGTCATCAAGTCGACCTACCTGTTTATCGTTGCGGTTCTGCTGGCCTGTTTTCCTTTTTTTATTGCCGCTACCCTGCTTCAAAAGATGGGTGTCGAGCATCAGTGGCTGCTGCACTGCGTAATGCTCGGCGGCCCGTTCATGCTGCCCGGGGTGATCATGATCATGGCGGTAACGGAGAGGCCCTGGCTTGTGTTTCGATACGATCTGATCTATGCGTCGGCGCTGCGGTGTCCGGGACCGTATGCGCTTGCCGGCGGGCTGACTGTTGCCGCGGCGTTTCTACAGTTCGAGGTTACAGGTTACGGGCAGCTCCATAGCGTCAGGCCGGACATGGTAGCTCTTCATCTGGTGCTTAACATTATTGCACTGTGTGTTACGATACTTGCGATGCGGTCGGTGGGGCTGCTTTGCCGTCACTACCGGTGTTATCTGGATTGGATGTGGCGGTAGCCTGGCGATCCGGTTCGTTCGCCTGCGCAGGAGTGGGAAGATTGACGGGTATGTCCAGGTGAAACGTCGATCCGGCGCCCTGCTCGCTCTCGACGGAGATCGTTCCCGCCAGCAGCTCGGCGAGTTCTTTGCAGATCGCAAGCCCCAGCCCCGTCCCATCGCCCTGGCGCGTGATCGAGCCGTCGATCTGGCGGAATTTCTCGAATATCTTGTCGCGATTTTCCTCGGCGATACCCGAACCTGTATCCGCGACGGAGATCCTCACCGTCATATCGTCGGGCATTGCCGCGGAAATCTGCACCCTTCCCCCCTCCGGGGTAAACTTTATCGCGTTGCTCAGAAGATTATAGAGGATCTGCTGGACCTTTCCGTGGTCGGTCTGTACGAGGGGGATATCAGGCGAGATATTGAGCCTGAGCTTGATCATTTTTTGCTCGGTAAGCGGCGAAAAGAAGGCCACAAGGCCCTGGCAAAGCTCCTGGATGCTGCCCTTCTGGACTCTCAGGCTGATCTTGCCTGCCTCGGCCTTGGCCAGTTCGAGCAGGTCGTTGATCATGTTCAAAAGCGCCCTGCCGCTGGCGATAATGTTTTCGGCATAACGTTTGGACTTTTCAATGTCGGCCTCGGGCTTTTCGCGGAGTATCTGGGCGAATCCGAGAATGGCGTTAAGCGGCGTTCTGAACTCGTGGCTCATATTGGCCAGGAATTCGCTCTTTAGCTTGTTGGCCTTAAACAGTTCGATGTTGCGATCGGACAACTGGGCTATCTTTGCGTCGAGCTGCTTGTTGGCCTGCCGGAGTTTTTCCTGCGATTCCTGGAGGCCGTCGAGCATGTCGTTAAAGGCGTCGGAGAGCCTTTCGTACTCGTCGCCGGTTTTTATTACGCTTCTGGCGTCGAGGTTGCCCTCGGCGACGTTGCTGACCAGGGCGCGCAACTGGCGGATTGGGCTCAGGATGATCCGCTGGGCAATGGTGTAAAACGCGACCATCGCTCCGGTAGCAGCCAGCAGGCCCGCAACGATCGTCCATATCCGGTTCATGAGGATCGTCCTGGCGATCTCTCGCGCGGGGGTATTGACGATGATGGCGCCGACGACCTGATTTTTGTTAAATGCCGCCGCCGAGCCCTGCGGACGATGGCAGCTCATGCACGAATCGGTAGCCCGAACGATCTTGACGTAATTATTTCTCGCGATCAGAGAGCCCATGTCGAGCCAGGCGTAGTCGTAACGCTGCTCGTCGGAGGAGAGCTTTTCGATGGCATCGAGTTGGCGTGTGGTTACGCCCGGGTCCTGGTCCTGATCGGGTTCGTTAAGGCGGAGCCATCTGACGGCGAGGTCTTCGGCTTCGCGCTCGATCCCGCTTTCTTCGAGGCGGGCGAGGCCTTTTTGCGAGGTGTCGATCTGGAAGTGTCGCTCGAAAACGGTGTCACTTACGGCACGACCGGCGTCGAGCAGGCTCTTTTCGACGAGCTTGCTCATCCAGAAGTACGGGATCATTAGTGCGAGGGTCAGACTAAAGAGCACGGCACCGCCGAACTGGAGGCGGCACTTGTCGGCTAATGACAGCGGCTTTAGCCTCGCCAGGCTCAGGGCCTTGTCGATCAGATGGCGCAGTTGTTTAATCTTAAACATTTTTTGCGCACCGTTTTATTCTGTCTCTTGCTCTGCCTGATGGCTGTGCTTCTGGGTCCTTAGGTTCAGCTCGTCAAGTTGGGCCTGGTCGACCTCGCTTGGCGCATCGGTAAGCAGACACTGTCCGCGCTGGGTCTTCGGGAAGGCTATCACGTCGCGAATGTTGTCGGTGCCGGTCAGCAGCATGACCAGGCGGTCGAGGCCGAAAGCGATTCCGCCATGCGGCGGGGCCCCGTACTCGAGCGCCTTGAGAAAGAATCCGAACCTGTCCTGGGCCTGGGCCTTGGAGATATTGAGCAGGTCGAAAATCTTTGCCTGCGTATTCGGGTCGTGGATACGAATGCTACCGCCGCCGACTTCCGAGCCGTTGACGACGAGGTCGTAGGCCTGGGAGTTGATGTTGCCCGGGTCGGATTCGAGCTTGGGCAAATCCTCTTCGGTTGGCGCGGTGAAGGGATGGTGCAGGCTGTCGTAGCGGTTGGCGTCCTCGTTCCACTCGAGCAGCGGAAAATCGACGACCCATACGAACTCGAACCGGTCCTTTTCATACAAACCGAGTTCGGCGCCCAACTTGACCCTCAACGGGGCCAGGGACTTGTTGACGGTGTCCTTTTTGTCGGCGACCATCAGTATCACATCGCCGTCGTTTGCGCCGAATCGTTCGATGATCGCGGCGTGCTGGTCGGCTGTGAAGAACTTGGCGATACTGCTTGCCAGCTTAATGCCGTCGCCGGATTCGTCCTTTGCGACCTTGAACCACGCCAGGCCCTTTGCACCGTATTCGGCCACGAAACCGGTGAGCGTCTTTTCGATATCGCTCCGGGAGAATTTCGCTCCGCCCGGTGCGCACAGGCCCTTGACTATGCCGCCCTTTTCGACGGTCGAGCTAAAGACCTTAAACGATGAATCAGCCGCGATGTCGGTGATGTCCTTTAACTTCATGTCGAAACGCAGGTCGGGCCGGTCGATGCCGTAGTTCTCCACCGAATCGGCGTAGCTTATTCGCGTTATGGGCAGGGAAACGTCGACGTCGAGGATCTCTTTGAAGACGCGGGCGATGAGTTTCTCATTAACGTCCGTAACATCTT
>DAOVVQ010000176.1 GCA_030637065.1 Planctomycetota bacterium | reverse complement strand
GTTACCCATGCGGTTCTGTAAGCCCATCCGTCAGCATGGGTAACAAAGTTACCCATCCTACAGAACCGGTGCAATGTTGGCCGGGACCGCTATTATCTGCGCGTTTTCAGGCGTTTGTATTCGTTTTCTCCGCCGTTCAGGAGGTGGACGAGCGGTTGGGGGCGGTCGGTTCCTTCGATGAAGGCCGGTCTGGCGGCCCACGGCGTTACGCTCATTACGCCGGTCAGGTCCATCCAGTACTGGAGCCGTTTGACCGGCAAGTTCCAGGTCATGTGGAAGTGATTGGCTGGGGCATATTGTTTGTACTCGGCCATCGAGGCGTATTTGGGTACGACCCATGTGTGCGGCCAGGTTACGTTTGAGCTGTTGGCGACCGCGCTGGCGAGCTTTTTGGGCAGGTCGACGGTGAACGCCTCGTCCCATATCAGGCTGAACATGCCGGTAAGGCTGCTGTAGGCCATTCGGCTTGCGATGCCCTCAATGCCGCCGGGCGAAATGAAGGTGACGCTGTTGCCGCCGCCGGGGAAGTAATAAAGCTCGGCACCGGGCATGTGGACCTTCTTCATGATGTCAGCAGGCTTATCGCCGGGCCTGGACGCCCAATCGAGGCTGGCTGAGCCGGAGTTATCGCCGTCGACGATGCCGCGCTGGGCCCAAACATCTTTCTTCGTGAATTTGATCTTGAGGGCCTTGGCCTTTTTCTGGATCTCCCACGGCTCCCAGACCTTCCTAAAGTCCATAAACAACGGCGGATTGCCGCCGGAGAGCCACGTCTTAAACAGCATCGTCAAGAGCCCCTGCGCATCGGCCTCGGTGGCAAAGGGCACAGCCGCCTTTCTGCCGTTGTGGTCGAAGGTCGAGTTCAGCAGCGACTCAGCCATGTCGCATATCGGAAGCGGGATACCCCGCAAATCGCTGCCCCATTCGAGCTGGTTCATGAATCCGCCGCCGACGGCGTTGACCTGTTCGAGCAGGTCTCGCATGATCAGGTACATTGCCAGCGACTGGTTGAGCTTTTCGCCTGCACCATCCTGCGAAAGGTCGAGCCTGTTGCCGACGTGCCGCTGGACCCAGTTTCGCAGTTTTCTCAGTTCCTTGGCGTCGTAGGCCTGCTTATTTAGCATATCGGCAAGAAGCTTCATATCCAGGCGGGCGATCTCCAGCCCGAATGTGTTTCTCGTCGCTATTACGTGTGCAAGGGCCGTCTCCATCCCCATCGAATCATGGCCGAATATCACGACGCGCCGGCCCCTCAAAGCAACAGCCGTCACAGCCCCATAACACCAGTCGATAAGGCTCTGGGCCGTCGGGCCGGTCATCTTGGGCTTCGTACCCGTATCGGGCCAGGTCCCCACGTTGAGCGTGACCATCCGGCCATACTGGCTGATCGCGCCGTTGGCTGCGTGGGCGAGAACGACACCGGGTTTGGGGGCACTGTTGCCGCAGGTGATATTGATCGGCGTATCAGCCGGGAACTGCTGGAGGAGCGATATTACGGTAAGCTGCGGAAAGGCCCAAGTATCGGGCACGCAAACTAAGACATTGACGCCAGCCTTGCGAAACTGCTGGGCAACGATATCGGCCTGGGCCTCGCCGTCGACTAACACCTTCGAGTAGACGACAGAAACCGCAGTCTTATCCGGCAGAGTAACAGCCCCGCTGATGGCATTGGCCACCAGGGAGATAACATTCCGGGCACGCGTGCGGCTGGCCTTGTCGATACGAGGGTCGCACGGAGAAAAAACTCCAATAACGGGAACATTAGGACTGGCCTTCGTAATATTAGGAAGGCACTTAGCTTCAATTTTCGCCATCTCAAGTCTCCTTAAATCCGAGCTTTTAGTGCATTATACACCATTCGAGGCCATTTGCAAGAGCCAGCGTAATGAAACAGGCGGATTTATGGCCCGAGATATGCAAAAAAGACAGATCCGAGTAATGTTACGACGTTACGAACGGGCTTAGTTCTCTGAGTCTGTTTACTACCGGGGGCAGTTTTTCTGCTACGAAGTCGACCTCTTCTTCGGTGTTGTATCTGCTCAGGCTCAGGCGCAGTGATCCGTGGGCGGCTGTGAAGGGCACACCCATCGCCCTTAGGACGTGCGACGGCTCTAACGAGCCCGATGTACATGCCGAGCCGGAGCTTGCACATATCCCGAACTGGTTTAGCATTAGCAAAATCGCCTCGCCCTCGATGAACTCGAAGCTGATATTGGCGGTATTGGGCAGGCGGTTTTCGATATCTCCGTTTACGAAGCTGTCCGGGCAGGAGGCAAGTATGGTCTTTTCGAGCTTATCCCGGAGTTTTTTGACGCGGGTGTTTTCCTGCTCGATATTCTGGCCGGCCAGTTCGCAGGCCTTGCCGAGTGCGATAATGCCGGGAACATTTTCGGTGCCAGCCCGCTTGCCGGATTCCTGGTGGCCGCCCAACAGATACGGCGAGAGCCGGGTGCCCTTCCTGATGTAGAGAACGCCGACGCCCTTGGGTGCGTGGAGCTTGTGGCCCGACAGACTCAGAAGGTCGATATTGCTCTTGGCGAGGTTCAGCGGGATCTTGCCGACGGCCTGGACAGCGTCGGTGTGGAAGATCACGCCCTTGGCCTTTACGATCTCGCATACTTCGTCAATCGGAAAAATCACACCCGTCTCGTTATTTGCATACATAATCGAGACGATGGCGGTATCCTCGTCGACGGTCTGCTTAAGCTCGTCTAAATCGAGCCGTCCGGCCTTATCGACGCCGATCTCGACCACCGAATAGCCGTGATTGGCAAGCTCGCGGCACATACCGAGTACGGCTGGGTGCTCGACGCGGCTGGTGATGATCTTGCGTTTGCCCCGGGCCATGGCCAGGGCTCCCCTTATCGCGGTGTTATCGCTCTCGGTGCCGCAACTGGTGAAGATGATATCTTCGGGCATACAGCCCAATAGCGTAGCAACCCGCTGACGCGCCTGGTTGATTTTTTTGCCGACCTGGCCGCCGAAAGAGTGCATACTCGATGGATTGCCGTAAAGATTGCCGAAATACGGCAGCATCTCCTCGATGACCTCGTCGGCGACCCTCGAAGTTGCGTTGTTGTCCATGTAGATGGTGTCCATTACGAGCCCTCCCTGCGCTGATGCGGTTGCTGGGTCGAATCGGTCTGCTCTTCCACCACGAGTTCATCGCTGACAAATTCTCTTAGCTTGGCCTGGATGACGTCCTTCATGGTAAACTCAGCCATCTTGCACTGTACACACATGCCCCTGAAGGCGACGATGACATTATTGCCGTCGACGTCGATTAATTCTATGTCGCCGCCATCGGCCCGCAGCGCCGGTCGAATCTGCTCGGCAATGGTCTGCTGGACAAGCTGAATCTTCTTGATATTGGTAAGTTTGGCGGGCTTTTTCGGCTCCGCGGGGTGCTTGACTTTGGCCCGGTCGCCCTGGATATCTTCGATGATATCCTCGATCTGCCCGTGACAGCCGCCACAGCCGCCGCCGGCCTTGCAGTAATTAGTCACCTCTTCGACCGTAATAAGGTCGTGTTCGCGGATTACCTTCTTTATTTCCTCATCCGTAACGCCGAAGCAGGTGCAGACGATGGTGCCCGTCTTTTCCGGGGCGGCCTTTCCCTTGTTGCGATAATTCTCGATCGCAGCGACGAGGGCCTCCTGCCCCATCACCGAGCAGTGCATCTTCTGCTCCGGCAGGCCGCCTAATCGCTCGACGATGTCCTGATTGGTGACCTTCTCAGCATCTTCGAGCGTCATGCCCCTGATAATATCGGTCAGGACCGACGACGACGCTATCGCACTTGCGCAACCGAAGGTCTTGAACTTCACATCGGCAAGACGCCCGTCCTTGTCGAGCTTAAATGTCAGCGTCAGGGCATCTCCGCAGGCCAAAGAGCCCACCTCGCCAACGCCGTCGGCATCCTCTATAAACCCAACATTGTGCGGGTTAAAAAAAGAATCCATCACCTTGTCGGTATATTCCCACATACATCGCTCCGTACTCGTAATATTCAGCCACCTGGGGCGGATTTAAGTCGCTTAAGGTTACTGGCTGGCGTCCAGGGCCTGGTTAAAGTCTGCGATTATGTCGTCAATGTGCTCGGTACCGACCGAGACGCGAACATAATCCGCTGTTACACCGGTACTTAGCTGTTCTTCGTCGGTAAGCTGCTGATGCGTCGTCGTCGCCGGGTGAATCACTAAGGTCTTGCTGTCCAATACGTTTGCCAGATGGCTGGCGAGCTTGACGCTGTTGATAAACTTCCTGCCGGCATCTTTACCGCCCTTAATGCCGAAACCAAGTATCGCTCCCTGACCGTCGGGCAGGTACTTCATCGCCAGTTCATAATCGGGGTGGGATTTCAGGCCCGGATAATTTACCCAGGTAACCGCACTGTGGCCTTCGAGATACTTAGCCAGTTTCAGTGCATTTTCGCAGTGCCTCGGCACCCGCAGATGGATGGTCTCGAGGCCCTGAATGAACAAAAACGCGTTAAAGGGCGACATGCACCCGCCTAAGTCCCGCAGGAACTGGGTCCTTGCCTTGATTATGTAGGCCATCGGACCGACGGCCTCGACGTATTTTACACCGTGGTAGCTCGGGTCCGGCTCGGTCAGCTCGGGGTATTTGCCGCTGGTCCAGTCGAATTTGCCGGAATCGACGATCATCCCGCCGATGCTGCTGCCGTGGCCGCCGATGATCTTCGTGCAACTGTGAACAACAATGTCAATGCCATGCTCGAAGGGCCGAAACAATATCGGCGAAGCGACAGTGTTATCGCAAATCACCGGAATACCGTTAGCGTGGGCGATCTCGGCGATCTTTTCATACTGGAGAATATCGTTCTTCGGGTTGCCGATCGTCTCGATATACAGCAGTCGCGTGTTGTCCTTGATTGCCTTTGCGAAGTTTTCCGGCTCCTTCGGGTCGACGAAGGTTACGTCAATGCCGATCTTGGGGAAGGTCTGGCTAAAGAGCGTATACGTCCCGCCATACAGCGAATTGGCTGAGACGATATGCTGACCCGCCGAGCAGATATTAAGGACCGCCGCCGTTATCGCCGCCATCCCGGAGCTAAAGCCCAAACCGCCGACGCCGCCTTCCATCGCAGCGACCCGCTTTTCAAGAACATCCGTCGTCGGATTCATCAAACGCGTATAGATGTTGCCGAACTCCTTGAGCGCAAAGAGGTTGGCTGCGTGGTCGGTATCCTTGAATACGTAGCTGCTGGTCTGGTAGATCGGCACCGCCCTGCTCAAGGTCTCCGAATCGACCTGGTGCCCGGCGTGCAACGCCAGCGTATCAAGGCGATAATCATTTTCCTGTGTCATTGTCATCTCTTTCCCACTGCTATTAGCAGCTTAATTGCTCTGCCAAAGGCCCCCTAAGTCGGCAGGACCTCCAACATCCGGTCGAGGGCTCTTTGGGCCCTTTGTCTTATATCATCCGGTACGGTAATTTTATACTGCATATCTTCCAGCGACCAGAGGATTTTTTCCAACGTGATCCGCTTCATATTCGGGCATATCGCCTTGTCGGAAACGCCAAAGAATTCCTTGTCGGGATTCTGCTTTTTCAGCGTGTGGATAATGCCGGTCTCGGTTGCGATGATGAACTGGCGGATATCGCTGTTTTGAGCGAATTTGAGCATCTGGCCGGTACTGAGCATCTGGTCGGAACAGGCCCTGACCTGCTCGCTGCATTCGGGATGCGCCATGACAAGGGCCTCGGGGTGGAGCTGTCTGGCTGCGGCGATATCTTCGGCGCTTATCCGGGCGTGGGTCGGGCAATAGCCGGGCCAAAGGACGATATCTCTGCCGGTATTGTCGATTACGAACTGCCCTAAATACTTATCGGGGACGAATATGATCTTTCGATCTTCCGGAAGCGAGCCAACCAGCGGCACAGCGTTGCTACTCGTACAGCAGTAATCGCTCAAGGCCTTAACATCGGCTGGCGAGTTGACATAGCAGACGACCAGTGCATCGGGATGCTTTTCCTTAAGTTTGGCGAGGTCTTCGGCGGTCACCATATCAGCCATCGGACAGCCGGCATTTTTATCCGGCAGCAGTACCGTCTTTTCGGGCGAAAGTATCGCCGCCGTCTCAGCCATGAAATGCACGCCGCAAAAGACGATGACCTCCGCCTCGGTCTGCGATGCCTGAACGCTGAGGCCCAACGAATCGCCCACAAAATCGGCGATATCCTGCACGTCGCCTAACTGGTAGTTATGGGCTAATATAACGGCGTTTCGGTCTTGTTTCAGCCGCTGGATTTTTTCGATCAGTTCACTGCTCACCTGTCAGCTCCCGCCCCGTATGCCTAACTCTTGTCCTTGTCATGCTCGTCATGATGCTGGCGATGCTTGTAAAGTGATTCCGGTTGTGCCATCGAAACCGTTGTGCCGGGAGGAACGGATTTCCTTATCCATACGTTTCCCCCTATTACAGAGTCTTTGCCTATCGTTATATCGCCAAGCAAAGTAGCTTCGGCATATATCGTCACGTTATCCTCAATAGTCGGATGGCGTTTGGCCTCTTTGATGCTCTGGGCGTCTTTTGGAATACTCTTCGCGATCAATGACGCACCTTGATAAAATCTGACATTGTCCCCAATGACAGAGGTTTCGCCGACGACAACGCCTGTACCGTGGTCGATAAAGAACCTCTTGCCGATCGTGGCGCCGGGATGAATGTCTATACCGGTCTGGGCGTGTGCCCTCTCGCTCATGATCCTCGGTATCAGCGGTACGTCCCTGAGATAAAGCTCGTGCGCAACGCGATGGATCGCGATCGCCGTAATGTACGGGTAGCTTATCACAATTTCCTCGAACGATTTCGCCGCGGGGTCGCCGTCAAAGGCCGCCTCCACATCGTGCTTGAGCATCCTGCGTATATTCGGCAGCTCGTTGAGGATGTCCTCGGTCACCCGCTGGGCCATCGTCTCGCATCCGCACGGCTCGCACCTCTTGATCCGGCAGTCGTGGCGAAGGGCCAGCTCGATCTGCTCGGTAAGCTCCGTGCGGATCAGGCACAGAAGCTCGCCAACCATGAACTTGACATTGCCCCGGGTAACAGGCCTCTTGCCCGTATAACCGGGAAAGAGTATCTCCAGCAGCAAATCGAGAATCGCCAATATCTTATCGCGAACCGGCAGATTCGTCACATCGATGAAGTTTATACTGGAATCGCCCTGGTAGGTTTCAAATAGCGCCTCGACCAGCTCGTTTGTCTTGCCGTTATTGCCGTTATTGGCGGATTTATCCATCAAACAGCCCCCCGTCTCAGGCGTACATTTCGGTGGAAATATATCTCTCGCCCGTATCGGGCAGGATCACGACGATGGTTTTGTCCTTGCTTTCGGGCCTCTTGGATATCTCGACAGCCGCCTGCATCGCCGCGCCGGAACTAATGCCGACGAGAATGCCTTCCTTCACCGCCAGTTGCCGGGCAAGGTCCATCGCATCATCGTTGGCAACCTTGACGATCTCATCGAACACATCGACATTGAGGACCTCCGGGACGAACCCCGCTCCTATGCCCTGAATTTTGTGCGCACCGGGCTTTTCGCCGGAAAGGACCGCGGAATCGGCAGGCTCAACGGCAACGACCTTCACATTGGGATTTCGCTCCTTGAAGACCTCGCCGCAACCGGTGATCGTCCCGCCGGTACCTATTCCGCAAACGAAAACATCAAATTTGCCGTCCGTATCGGTCCAAATCTCCTCCGCCGTCGTCGTTCTATGAATATCGGGGTTGGCAGGGTTGATAAACTGCTGCGGCATAAAAGCGTTTGCAGTCTCAGCGACAAGCTCTTCCGCCCTTTCGACCGCACCTTTCATGCCCAGCTCCGGCGGCGTAAGCACGATCTCAGCTCCCATGATCTGCAACAGCCTTCGCCGTTCTATGCTCATCGACTCCGGCATGGTCAGTTTCAGCGAGTAACCCTTGGCAGCACAGACAAAGGCCAGACCGATTCCCGTATTGCC
>DAOVVQ010000344.1 GCA_030637065.1 Planctomycetota bacterium | reverse complement strand
CTTGCGGAAGTTGTCAACATTGAACGTGCCGTCTTCGTTGCGAAACTTCATCAGGTTAAGCGAAGCTAAGTTACACGCGGAGTTGTCGATGAACATATACTCGCTGCACGGATTGGAGGCATTGATCGGCCCGCTATCCGGACAGGTGTGCCAGCGGTTGATCGTGCTGTCGTACTGAACGCCCGGATCGCCGCAGACCCTTGTGCCTTCGGCGAGGAGGTCCATAAGCTCGCGGGCCGAATGCGTTTCGATGGCTTTGCCGGTAGTAACAGCGTGCGTGGTCCAGTTGCCTTCCTTTTCGACCTGCTCCATGAAATCATCGGTCACCCGGACCGAAAGGTTGCAGTTCTGGAACATTATGCTGTTGTAGGCCTCGTTGTTGAGGTCGCCGCCGTATCCGTGGTCGATCAGGGCCCATGCCTTCTTTTCTTCCTCGGTCTTGCAGGCGATAAAGTCCTTGATATCTGGATGGTCGACTTTTAAGGACTGCATCTTGGCGGCCCTTCTCGTCTTTCCGCCGGACTTAACGACCGCGGCGACCTGGTCAAAGACCCGCATAAAGCTCAAAGGCCCGCTGGGGTTGCCCCCGCCGGAGAGTTTTTCGCGGCTGCTGCGAAGGGTCGAAAGATCGGTGCCCGTGCCGGAGCCGTGCTTAAAGAGCATCGCCTCGCTGCGAGCCAGCCGCATGATATCTTCCATCGTGTCATCGACGGCCTGGATGAAGCAGGCTGAGGCCTGCGGGTATTCGTAGCTGTTCTTGCAGGGGACGGCCTGCTGCTTGTCGTCGTCCCAGTGGTAATTGTGCTTGCTGCCGGCTATGCCGCTAACGTCGAAGAGGCCGACGTTAAACCAGACCGGCGAATTGAATGCCCCGTGCTGATTGACGCACAGCCATGTAAGTTCGTTATAGAAGTTCTCGGTATCGGCTTCCGTGGCAAAATAGCCGTCTTTTCGCCCGCGATCGGCGATCGTCCGGCAGACGCGGTGGATGAGCTGCTTTACCGAGTGTTCGCGCTGGCCCAGGTCTTTATCGCCGTAGAAATACTTACTAACGACCACTTTGGTCGCCAACTGGCTCCAGGATGCGGGGACATCGACATCTTTTTGCTCGAATATCACCTCTCCGCCGTCGCCGGCGATCTTTGCGGTACGCTTTTCCCACTCGATCTGCTCGAAAGGATGCACTCCGGGTGTGGAGAAATGGGTGCCAACTTTCATACCCTTGGATCGGGAGGCTTTGGTGCTTTTCCACGGCTCAGGCTGCGGCGTAGGGGTGTTTTCGTGAGTTTTGGAAGTCCTGTCCTCGGGCATACTGTACCTCCCTGTATGAACTGAAAATAAGATTAATTAATACTATATATAGACCAAACTCAGGTCTTATTGCAACATCTTGTTACTTACGACCCTTTTTCATAGTACACCTATTCCTACGCAAGGGCAATAGGAAATCTTAATTTTTTAAAAAAAATCGCTAAGTTCCTGTAAATCCAGCACTTTATATCGCTGATTTTTTTTTACTAACAGCCCCGCCCAGAGAAGTTTGGCCTGCCGAGCTAACAATCTGTCTTGCCAAGCCGCCAAGCTGTCCTGCTGATCTACTAAAAGACATTCTTGGCCCAACGAAACCTTAACCCTGCTTCTCCGACACAAGATCATAACCCAAGTTTACCTTTTTTGACAGGCGGTTAACCGTTAGAATGCCGTCATGGCTGACAAAAAGACAGATAAGTGCATCGAGGCGATACGCGCAGATAAACGCGTCGAGGCAGTAAGTGCAGATAAACGCGTCGAGGCGATACGCGATCATATCAAGGGCTTTCCGTCGGGTCCGGGGTTGTATTTTATGAAGGCCGCCGGTGACAGGCTGCTGTATATCGGTAAGGCCAAGAACCTTCGCAGCCGGGCGGGGAGCTACTTTCAGGCTGGGGCAGACATACTTTCGGCGCGCGGGCCGAAGATCGTCGAGATGGTCGCCAGGGTTGAGACCGTCGACTATCTCGAAACCAAAAGCGAGGTCGACGCCATCCTGCAGGAAGCCCGGCTCATAAAGGACATCCGCCCGCCTTACAATACCAGCCTTGTCGACGATAAGACGTTTCCGTATCTGGAGATCACAACGCGGACGGATTTTCCCGGTGTGTATATCACTCGCAATCCTAAGAGTGCCCGCAGCCGGCTGTTCGGTCCGTTTACGGGTGTGAAGGACCTGCGGGCGGTGCTGGTGGTTTTGCAGAAGATATTCAAGTTTCGCACATGCAACCTTGATATCCGCGACGATGACGACAAGCGGCGATTCTTTCGGCCCTGCCTTCTCTACAGCATCAAGCAGTGTACCGCACCTTGCGCCGGGCGGATCGGCAAGGCTGAGTATAAGGGGATCATCCGCGACGTTGTGCGGTTTATGCAGTCGAAGCGTTCGGCGGTGCTTCGGCAGTTGAAAAAGCAGATGGACCAGGCTGCGGCGGCACTTGACTATGAGACGGCGGCTGTCTGTCGCGACCGGATCCGGCTGATTGAGCGGCTCGACCGCCGCGGGACCGTCGAGGGCAACGTTCAGCCGGAGGTCTTTGCGAGCGATCCGTCGGAGGCGCTGGCGAAATTGCAGCGGATTTTAGGGTCCGATCAGCCGATCAGGACTATCGAGGGCTTCGATATCGCCCACCTCTCCGGGGGTGAGACGGTCGGCTCGCTGGTTAAGTTTATCGACGGAAGGCCGTTTAAGAGCGGCTATCGACGTTTCCGCATCAAGACGGTCAAGGGCATCGACGATTGTGCCTGCATAAAGGAGGTCGTCAGCCGCCGCTACGCCCACGCTCTCGCCGGTGAGGAACTCTGGCCGGACCTGGTACTCATCGACGGCGGCCTCGGCCAACTGCGAGCGGCCCAGCAGGCCCTGGAAGAGATGAACGCACCAATGCCAAAACTGGCCTCCATAGCCAAAAAGCACGAGGATATCTACGTATGGCCCGAGACAAAACCGCTAAAACTGCCGCCAACAAGCCCAGCCAGCAAACTCCTCCAATACGTCCGCGACGAGTCACACCGATTCGCCCAGCACTACCACCACATCCTAAGAAAAAAGAAGCTGCTGAACGAAAAATAGGCTGGCTGGCCCGCAGAGTAGTGGAGCAGGTACTTAGGGCTTGCTGAATAACCCGCAATCAGCATTCTATCTTTCTTAGCTGTGGTATTCT
>DAOVVQ010000004.1 GCA_030637065.1 Planctomycetota bacterium | reverse complement strand
GTCGCGTATGTCAGGCAGGGCCGACGCTGGACGAAGACGGTCAAAGCCTGGCCCGATGAGATCGACGAATGGACGCATTATCTCCACAGCGCAAACGGAAATGCCGTCGGCAATGACAAAAAAGTAGCTCCCCCCAGCCGCATACAATGGTCCGCCGGCCCCAAGAGAACGCGCGATCACGATGGCCTGGCAAGCATGAGCGCGATGACCTCCAGCCAGGGACGCATTTTCTACATCTACGACGAGGGGCCCATTTCTCTGAGCTACCATCCGCCGAAATGGCGACTCGTTGCAAGGGACGCATTTAACGGCGTTCCGCTCTGGAAGCGGGAGATCGATTCGTGGGTGACACATCTGTACTTCTTCCGCTCGGGCCCGGTGCATCTGCCCCGCAGACTCGTGTCGATAGAGGACCGCGTATATACGACGCTGGGCCTTGATGCGCCAGTGACCGCACTCGATGCAGCCACGGGCGAAACGCTGCTGACGTACGCCGGTTCCGACAACGCCGAAGAGATAATCTGCCACGATGACATATTGCTCACGGTCATCGGCGATGCCGGAGTATGGGACGAAGAGGCGCCGAAGGTCTACGGATACTGGGAGGCCGGCGTCGACGGCTGGCCCCAGACAGCCAAATCCATCATCGCCTACAATGCCGATACGGGAGAGAGGCTTTGGACCCGGTCCGGCAAGAACCTCGACCGACTCGTCCCGCTTTCGCTTGCCGCACATAACGATCGCGTCTACTATATGGACAGCGAGAATCTCCACTGTGCCGATCTTAAGACCGGAAAACATATTTGGCAGGCCGCCTGCCCCACCGATGGGCTGTTCCTGCGAAGTTACGCGCCGACTCTTGTCGCGCAGGACGACGTTGTGCTCTGCCTTACGATCGACGAGTTGGCGGCGTTTTCGGTTAAGGATGGCAGCAAGTTGTGGCAAAACAAAGGCTGCCTCGGCTTTGCTTCGCCGGGCGACCTGTTCGTGATCGACGGCCTTGCGTGGACGATCCCTCAGACATCCGCGATCATGACCGGGACAAAGCTCGATGATGACGGCAAAATAACCAATGGTATCCGCGTCGGCGCCGACAACTTTATCGGCAACAGCGGACAGGAGCTTTGGGGTATCGACATCCGCACCGGCGACGTTAAAAGATCGTTTGCGATGGAAGACGTTCTCCCCGGCGGGCATCACCATCGCTGCTACCGCAACAAGGCGACGGAAAACTATCTCGTTTGCGGCAGAAGGGGGGTCGAGCTCGTTGACCTCAAGAATGACAACCACGTCAATAACTGGTGGATTCGCGGCCTGTGCCAGTACGGCGTTATGCCCTCCAACGGCCTGATCTACGTTCCGCCCGACCCCTGCAAGTGTTTCAATCTCATCAAGGTTGACGGCTTTCTGGCTGTTTCCGCCGGCAATTCACTTAACCGGGCCGGGGCCAGCGGCGAAAACAGACTTCAGAGAGGCCCAGCTTATTCGCAGGCTACATCCGGCAAAAAACGCCGCCGGCAAAGTGATATCATCGCCGCCAGATCCGAAAACACCGCCTGGCAGGCGCCGCTTTACTACCGCAAACCGGGTGAATGGCCGACCTACCGGCACGATATCACCCGTAGCGGCTCGGCTGGGACGGATGTGCCGACGGATCTTACGAAAAAATGGGAAGCTAAAATCGAAGGCGGGCTCACCGCTGCGGTAGTCGCGGATAATAAGCTGTTCGTTTCTTCGGTCGAGACCCAGACAATACACTGCCTCGACGCCGCCAGCGGAAAGTCGATCTGGCAGTTTACCGCTTGCGGTCAGGTCGATTCGCCCCCGACGATCTATGACGGCCTGGCCCTGTTCGGTTCGCGTAGTGGGCACGTTTACTGCCTCGATGCCGCCACCGGGCGATTGGCGTGGCGGTTCAGGGCCGCCGGCGTCGACAGCCGCGTAATGACAGACGGCAGGCTCGAATCCGTCTGGCCGATACACGGAAGCGTATTGATCCTTGACGGCGTCGTTTATTTCGCAGCCGGGCGGTCTTCATATACCGATGGCGGGATCAGCCTGTTTGGCCTGGACGTTTATTCCGGCAAAAAACTGCACGCCGCCTCCCTGTTCGCCCGCGACGGCCTGCCCGGCGAAGATTCTTCCGATGAAATGACCGGCGCACTGCCTGACGTCCTCGTCTCGGACGGGAAGTACATTAATATGAGGCATATCCAGTTTGACAGAAAACTTGTTCAGCGCGATGTTGCCGAGATAAAGACGCTGCTGGCCCCGACGGGGCTGTTGGAAGACTGCTGGATGCACCGGATAAACTGGGCCCTCGGTTACGGCGATCCGATCGACAGTCACGCCCATGCAGGTGTGATCAGATATACCGGCACCAATTCCAGGGAGCCGTTCGGCAAACTCATCGTATTCGATGACAAGAATGCATACGGCGTTCAAACCTACTACACATTTCTCAAACACGACCCAAAGATGCATCCGTCCAACCAGGATGGACACAAACACCAGAAGTATTCGAGATATGAGTCCGAAGATTTCCCCATCGGCGTAAGAATGTACGCCAGAAGTACCGCCGGCGATAGTTGGGTCATTGACAAACCCTTCCAGGTTCGGGCAATGGTCTTGGCCGGCGAAACCATCTTTGCCGCAGGATGGGTCGACGAGGTCCGAATCGACATAAAAGAGGGCACCCCTTCCGCAAATCAAAAACCGCCAACTGCCGAACTCCGGGTCATGTCCGTTGACGATGGCAAACAATTAGCCAAATACAAACTCGACTGCGAGCCGGTATTCGACGGCATGGCAGCGGCATACGGACGATTATACATCCCGCTGAAAAACGGAAAAATTGTGTGCATGGGGGAATAGAGAATTACAGAATTAAAGAATTAAAGAATCAAAGAATCAAAGAATTATAGAATCAAAGAATATGGAATTATGGAGACTTCGAGTGCTACACAATGTATTGAAGATGATGGCGTTTTGTTTGCTTGTTCTGATGTTCACCTGGCAATCGACATTCGCCGAGCCCCGGACAGGTCCAGCCAAACAGGCTGCTGCAATCATGGAGGCAACCGACGTCAAAGGCGGATTGATCGTTCATATCGGATGCGGCGACGGGAGGCTTACCGCGGGCCTCTATGCCGGCGAGAGTTATCTCGTCCAGGGGCTCGACACTGACCCTGCGAAGGTCAAAAACGCCCGCAAACACATACAGTCGCTCGGCCTCTACGGAAAAGTGTCCGTTGACACCTTCGATGGCAGCTACCTGCCCTATATCGATAACTTTATCAACCTGATCGTTGTGCAGGGCAGTATGTCCGGCAATGAGCTGCATCGCGTGCTCGCTCCGGGCGGGACGGCCTATGTCCAGCAGGGGAAAAAATGGACAAAGACCATCAAGCCGCGATCGGATAACATTGACGACTGGACGCACTTCCTTCATAGCGCAAGCAACAATCCCGTCGCCCGTGACCAGGTCATCGCTCCGCCCAGGCACCTCCAGTGGATTTGCCCCCCGGCATGGTCCAAGCACCACGAGGTATATCCGCCGACAATCCCCATAATCGTCTCCTCCGGCGGACGCGTATTTTATCTGGAGGACGATACACCCGCCTGCTTCTTCGACGTACGAACGAGCTGGTACCTGACCGCCCGCGACGCATTCAACGGCACATTGCTCTGGCGAAGGCCGATGAAAGGCTGGCTGCCACAAACATGGCCCGGCGAGTTTGGCGGAGGTTTGTCAGGCGGACCGCCCGACTATAAGCGCAGACTCATCGCCGTTGGTGACAGCCTCTACGTGACATTAGGCCACGATGCGCCCGTAACCCAGCTCGACGCCGCCACGGGAAAGACAATACGAACGATCTGTGAAGGCGCGCCCCGAGTCGAACTGCTATTTGAGCAAGGCGTGCTGTATGTAATTAGCGGCGAGCAAAAGGGCGATGGCCTTAAAATAACCGCATTCGATACGCACAGTCACAAGCAGCTCTTTAAGACCGGCGGCGGCGGACAGGCCGCGATAAACAATGGCCGAATATTCTTCAGCCGCGACAAAGACATCATCGCACTTGACGCCGCCACGGGAAAACTGCTGTGGCGAAGCGAGGACATGGGCGGGCTATTGAAAAAAGGCTCCAAAGTCCGCCCCCAGCCGAACGAACTGTTTCGTGCAGGGGCGGGCGTACTGCTCGCATCACCGATCCGCGGATTGATCGCAGCATTTTCAACTGAGACCGGAGACCTCCTCTGGTCGCGCAAGAGCAATGCTTCCCACACGGGATCGCGCGGACTCGAGGCATACATCATCGACGGTTTAGTCTGGCTGACCGATGTGCCGCCGGAACAAGCCGACGACCGACTCGCAACGCTGACATTGGGGCTGGACCCGCTAACCGGCGACGTAGTAAAAACCGTACCATCAGGCCCCGTCTGGAACACAGGCCACCACAAAAGATGTTTCCCCGGAAAGGCCACAGACCGTTTCATAATCTACAGCCGGCGGGGAACCGATTTCCTCGAACTGGCCACCAGCGATGTTAGCCCGAACAACTGGTCAAGGGGAACCTGCGGATACGGCTCAATGCCCGCCAACGGCCTGCTCTACGCACCGCCGCACGCCTGCCGATGCTACAGCGAAGTGGCCCTGAGAGGCCTGCACACCCTCGCACCAAAAAGAGCAACACAAACCGCCTCTCGACCCGAACAAGCCAACCGCCTGCAAAAAGGCCCCGCATATAAAAAAATAGTAAATAGTAAATCGAAAATAGTAAATCGCCAGCCCTGGCCGACGTATCGGCACGACCCTCAGCGAAGCGGAGCTACCGTTACCGAAGTGACTACCAGGATCGAACAACACTGGCAAGCTCAATTCAGCGGGCGGGTAACCAGCCCCGTCATCGCACGCGGCAACGTCTACCTCGCCGAGGTCGACGCTCATACGATCCATGCCCTGAATGCAGACGATGGCAGCGCCCTGTGGAGTTTTACGGCTGGGGCACGGGTCGACAGCCCGCCAACCATCCACGATGGGCTGGCCGTTTTCGGTTGCTCCGACGGCTGGGTATATTGCCTCAATGCCGACGATGGCCAATTGGCATGGCGATTCCGGGCAGCGGCCAGCGACCTTCGACTCGGAGCCGACGGCCAGATCGAATCTGTCTGGCCCGTACACGGTGCCGTTCTGGTACATAATTCGGTCGTCTACTTCGCCGCGGGCCGGGGCTCATTCATTGACGGTGGGATCTATCTCTACGGCCTGGACCTGCCAACCGGGAAAAAACTTTACGACCACCACCTCGATGGACCACACACAAACGCCGGAATGACCCGCGAAAACCCGAGCCGCGGCTTCGTAATGCCAGGGGCTCTGCCCGACGTCCTCGTAACCGACGGCGAAAAGATCTACATGCGGCACATGGCATTCGACCCCAAACTAAAAGAAGCAGCGGACATGCTCCCGAATTTCTACGAAGCACCCGAAAGGACCAGGGAAGAGTTCGGCGGCGACCACAAATACTGGTGCGACCTGTTGGAATCGGGCCCGCGAGCCTTCGTCGGCAAGCCCGAATGGTACTTCCGCTCGTACTTTAACAACTTTCCCGGCAAACGATTATACTCGACCACCGGCCTGTTAGACGACTCATGGCACATCCGGTCATACTGGTCCTACGGTCAGGTCGTCGGCCAGTCCGTCGTCTTCAAAGATGACCGCGGATACGCGATCAGGGCATACCCAAACGCCGCCAGATGGCTGCCCTTCAATGCCGGGCAGGGCTACGAACTATACGCCGGAGAAACCGCAATGCCAAACCCGGAGAAGGATATCTACGCCCTGAAAGCTCAGCAGCACCTATGGAACGAGCGTTTGCCCTTCAGACCGATGGCAATGGTACTCGCCGGCGAGACGCTTTTCCTTGCCGGTCCGCCCGACCCATCCGACCCAGCCGAGGCACTTGCCGCGCTGGAAGGCAAAAGGGGCGCAAAGATGTGGGCAGTCTCAACCAAAGACGGCAAAAAACTCGCCCAATACCAACTGGATAGCTTACCGCTCTTTGATGGCATGACCGCAGCCGACAAGCGGCTCTATATATCGATGAAGGACGGCAAAATTATTTGTATGGGGGAATAAAGGATTACAGAATCAAAGAATTAAAGAATTATGGAGGTTTTGCGTGCTACATAATATATTGAAGATGCTGCTGTTTTGTTTGGTAATGTCAACGTTTGCCGGACAGTCGATATTTGCCGGATCCCGCACAGGCCTGGCTAAAGAGGCTGCTGCGATCATTGAGGCGACGGGTGTTCAGGGCGGTGTTGTGGTCCATGTTGGTTGTGGGCGGGGGCGGCTTACTGCTGCGTTTGGCGCTGGCGATAGCTATTTGGTGCATGGGTTGGATGTTGATGCCGCCGATGTGGTTGCGGCTCGGGCGTTCATTCGATCGGCGGGGGCCTATGGCAGGGTCTCGGTCGACGGCTGGGACGGTCGGGTGCTGCCTTATATCGACAATTTTGTCAATCTGCTCGTCTCGGAAGAGCCGCTTACGGCGGCGATGGACGAGGTGATGCGTGTGCTTGCCCCCGGCTCAGTGGCGTATATCAAGACCGGCGGCAAGTGGATCAAGACGGTTAAGCCCCGGCCCGATGAGATCGACGAGTGGACGCATTATCTTTACGATGCGTCGAATAACGCGGTGGCCCACGATGAGGTTGTCGGTCCGCCGCGGCGGATGCAATGGGTCGGCGGTCCGCGATATGCCCGCCACCATGACCGCATGTCGAGCCTCAGTGCGTCCGTCTCAGCGGGGGGGCGTGTGTTTTATGTCTTCGACGAAGCGCCGCCGGTTTCGATCCTGACGGCGCCTAAGTGGCGGCTCATCGCCCGGGACGCGTTTAACGGGACGATCCTCTGGAAGCGTGATATCGCCAAATGGCACGACCATCTTTGGCCGCTAAAGAGCGGTCCGGCTCAGTTGCCGCGCCGGCTGGTCGCCTCGGGCGATCGCGTTTATGTCACACCCGGTATCGATTCGCCGCTTGTCGCATTAGACGCGGCCACGGGCGAGACGGTGCGGACGTATGCCGGCACCGAGGGGACTGAAGAGGTTATCTTCAAAGACGGTGTGCTCTTTGCGCTGGTCAATGAGGCGATGGGCAAGTCGCCGGGCAAAAACGTTCGCCGTTCGTCGCGCGAGCAGCTTGCCAGATTCTGGGACGAAGAGCCGCGGGCGATCAAGGCTGTCGATGCCGCCGGCGGCAAGGTCCTGTGGGAGCATGAAGGTTCCGTTTTACCCGGCACGCTTGCCGCCGATGCCAGCCGTGTCGTCTTTAGCGACGGCGACGGGATCGTCTGTCTGGACCGCCGAAAGGGCAAAGAACTATGGCGGTCGCAGATGCTTGATCGCAGTGAGGATATTGCGGCGTTTTATTTGCCGATACTGGTCCTGTACGAAGATGTGGTTCTGTTTTCCGGCGGCGAGACGGCTGGGATGCAGACGGGTACGTGGTACGAAAGCGGCGTCGACACCATGACGGCGCTTTCGGCGAAGACGGGCGAGGTTTTGTGGTCGGCCAATCATCCGCCGAGCGGATACAAGTCGCCGGAGGACCTGCTCATAGCCGACGGACTGGTCTGGACGGGCAATGTCGCCAGCGGCAGGTCGGACGGGATGTTCACCGGACGCGACCCTTACACCGGCGAGATAGTCAAAGAGTTCCCCGCCGATGCCGACGTTTACTGGTTCCATCACCGCTGTTACCGCGGCAAGGCGACGGACAATTATCTGCTGATGTCGCGTGCGGGGATCGAGTTCATCGATGTTCGCCAGGAGCACTGGGACGCCAATCACTGGGTCCGCGGAGCCTGCCTCTACGGCGTAATGCCAGCCAACGGCCTGATCTACGCCCCGCAGCACCCATGCGCATGCTACCACGAAGCAAAAATGTACGGCTTCAACGCCTTAGCGCCAGCGCAAAAGGGCGCAAGAATTCCCAAAAGCGCAGCAAGGTCCTCACGCCTGCAAAAAGGCCCAGCATACAAAAAAATAGTAAATAGTAAATCGAAAATAGAAAATGAAAAGGCTTGGCCGACCTATCGTCATGATGTTTCGCGGAGTGGTCGGACGGACGTTTCGGTTTCCGTTAAGCTTGAGCCCGCCTGGACTGCTGATATCGGTGGCAGGCTCACCAGTCCCGTCGTCGCCGCCGGCAGGTTGTTTGTCGCATCCATCGACAGGCATTGCGTTTACGCCATCGATACCGCTTCCGGCGAGGAGCTTTGGCAGTATGTAGCCGGCGGTCGTGTCGATTCGCCTCCGACGATCTATCGCGGACTGGTCCTTTTCGGCTCGGCGGACGGATACGTATATGCGTTGCGGGCATCCGACGGCGCTTTGGCGTGGCGTTTCAGGGCGGCGCCGATGGACCAGCGTCTGATGGCCTTCGAGCAGATCGAATCGGTCTGGCCCGTTCACGGCAGCGTGCTCGTCGATGACGGCGTATTGTACTGCGTCGCCGGAAGGTCGATGTTTGTCGACGGCGGTATGCGGCTGTTGCGGCTGGACCCGCTGACGGGCCGTGCGATCTCCGAGACGGTTCTGGGCGACACCGACGAGGCGGGCAATAACCTGCACAAATATGTAAGCTGGCTCAATATGCCGACGGCTCTGCCCGATATTCTTTCCAGCAGCGGCGGGCTTATCTACATGCGGTCGCAGGCGTTTAATCCTGACGGCAGCCGTGCTGTTCTCGAGGCCATGCCTAACACCGGCGATGCCAATCAGGGCGCTCCGCCGCCGACTCAGAACAGCCAATATGCCCATCTGTTTAGTCCGACGGGCTTTCTGGACGATACGAACTTGCACCGGACGTACTTGATGTACGGCTCGACGTTTGTAAGCGGATGGCAGGGCTATTTTCTTTCGGGCAAGGCCGCTCCCGCCGGCAAGATCGCCGTTTTCGATGACGAAAAGGTTTACGGTTTCGGTCGCGAGCCTCAGTTTTTCCGCTGGACGACGCCGATCGAACATCAATTATTCGCTGCCGACAAAATTTCGCCCCCAGCCGAAGAACCCGCCGCCGACCGGCATTCGGTGGTTCGCGTTGCCAAATCGGCAAGCCTGAACCCCGCGGGCAAGGCGATAACCGTCGCCGCATGGGTCAAGTCGATCCCTCCCGGTGGCGTGCTGCTCGCTCACGGGGGCAACTACCGCGGCTACTCGCTCTATCTTGACGATGGGCTCGCCCGGTTCAGCGTGCGAAGTGCCAGAAAGCTGAAAACGGCAGTGGCCCAGACAAAGATAACAGGGCGATGGGCCCATGTTGCCGGCGTGCTGACGGAGGATAAGCAGTTGCGGATCTACGTCGACGGCAAGCTCGAAGGAACAGCCAAGGCGCCCGGTATGGTCGTCAGGACACCCGTCGAGGGCATGGAGATCGGCGCCGACGAGGGCACCGGCGTCGGTAAATATGAAAGCCCCTTTGCCATAGACGGCTGGGTCGACGAACTTAAGGTCTTTCACCGCGAGTTGAGCGAGTCAGAGATCGAGAGCCTCGCAGCAGGTTCCGCAGAGCCCAAAGCCCGGGGCGCAGCCCTCGTTTGCTCGTTCGATGACGGCAAGGCGACGGACGAATCGGGCAATGACAATAGTAGCGTGATGGTCCGCGTCGGCTCCTCGCCGGCAAAGGTCGGTAAGGGTCTGCGTTTTCTCTGTACAGCCCAGCCGCCTGTCGAGTATACGGTCAGGCATCACTGGACAAAACCGCTCGAGCTTTTCGCGCGGGCAATGGTCCTTGCCGACGGCACGCTCTTTGTCGCCGGCCCGCCCGACGTCGTCGATGAAGTTGACGCGTTCGAGCAGATCGGCAGCAACCGGGCCAAAGACGCCATCGCCGCCCAGAACCTGGCCCACGCGGGAAACAAAGGCGCTCTGCTCTTGGCCGTCTCGGCCTCGGATGGAAATAAATTAGCTCAGTACGAACTTCAAATGCCGCCGGTATTCGATGGTCTCATCGCCGCCGACGGACGGTTGTTTATGGCGGCAATTGACGGCAAAGTTTCATGTTTTGGCCCGAAATAAACCCCCGCTGTCAGGCGTCTGATAACGGCAGGGATTAGCGCATAGGGGTGGTTTGTGCGCATAGCAAAGCGTTAAATGACGAATCGGTTATCCCTGGGGCTTATAGGGATTGGTTTTTGGAAGAGAATAGTTATAAGGAAATATTTATGAGGCGAAATCTCATTAGTGCACTTGTGATGTTGATAATCCTGTCCGCCACAGCCGTTGCTGGCACCGCTGGGCGAATACTTGACGAATGCGGTATCACCGGAGGCCTGGTGGTTCACGTCGGATGCGGCGATGGGGCATTGACCGCTCAATTGGGCGATCGCGACGGTTTCCTTGTGCAAGGCCTGGACGTCGACGAGAATAATGTCCAAAACGCCAGACGCCGCATCCAGTCGGCAGGTCTTTACGGTAGGGTTACCGCCCAGCCCCTGCGCGGCGGCTACCTGCCCTATATCGACAACCTCGTAAACCTCATCGTCTCCGAGGACCTTGGCCGCATATCGACCGGTGAGGTCATGCGAGTGCTGGCACCCGGAGGCGTTGCGTATATCAAGCACGGCACCCGATGGACGAAAACGGTCAAGCCCCGGCCCGCGAATATCGATGAGTGGACCCATTTCCTCCACGGACCCGATGGCAACGCCGTGGCAAAAGACTCCGTCGTCGGCCCGCCGAGACACATGCAGTTTAAGGCCGCACCAAACTGGACACGAAACCACCACACGCTCGCCAGTGTCTCCGCTGTAGTCTCCGCTGCGGGCCGGATATTTTCCATTATGGACGATGCCCCCGCCGCCTCGACGCAACTGCCCGCTGACTGGTCCCTCGTTGCCCGCGACGCCTTCAACGGCGTACTCCTCTGGGAAAAACCGGTCCCATCATGGGCATGGCACCTGCGAAAATTCCGCTCTGGCCCCGTTCAACTCCCAAGAACACTCGTCGCCGAAGGTGACCGTGTATATGTCCCCCTGGGCGTAAGCGAGCCGGTATCAATACTCGACGCAAAAACCGGCGATCGTCTTGCATTTTGCCAGGACACCGACGCCGCAGAAGAGATAATCCTCGATAACGGCATCCTGTTCGTTGTCGCAGGCGGCCCCGGATCCGAGCAGACGCCGGAGGTTTCATCAAACTCCAAAGAGATCTACACGTTCGAAAACACCAAATCCATCGTAGCCGTAAACGCCGACACCGGGAAAAAATTATGGAAATGGACCGCCCCCAATGGACAGATAATGCCGCTTACACTCGCGGCACAGGATGGACGCGTAATCTTCAATGAAGGAACTAAGCTCATCTGCCTGAATGCCAAAACCGGAAAAAGGTTATGGAGCCACGTACCGGACGGCTTTAAGACGCCCCCAAACCGAAAACCCGGCTGGTCCGTTCATACGATGGTAGTCCACGACTCGGTAGTCCTCTGGGCCGACGGAAAATTACTAAGAGCCATCTCAGCCAAAGACGGCAAACCACTCTGGCAAAGCGAACTCAGGCAGGGCTTCAATTCCCCGCCGGATGTCTTCGTAATTGGCGGCCTTGTCTGGACCGGCTCCAGTTTCGCCGAGGCCCGCGACCTGACCACCGGAAAGATCGTAAAAACAAACTCCATACTCGCCCAACTCAGAACCGCGGGCCACCACCACAGATGCTACCGCGAAAAGGCAACCGAGCGTTACATATTAAGCAACCACCGCGGGATCGAATTCTTAGACCTCCAATCGGGCGACCACTCCCGCAACAACTGGATCCGCGGCCTCTGTCAATACGGCATCATGCCGTCCAACGGCCTGATATACGCACCGCCCCATTCCTGCGGATGTTTCATGGAAGCAAAGCTATACGGCTTCTGGGCACTGGCGCCGCAGCGAGACACTTTCGCCGCCGACCCCCAAAACCAAAGACTGCAAAAAGGCCCGGCCTACCAAAAAATAGTAAATAGTAAATCGAAAATAGTAAATCGAAAAGCGTGGCCAATGCAGCGAGGCAGTGTTTCCAGAAGCGGTGCAACCTCGACGAAACTCCCGACACGGCTCAAACACAGTTTCACCGCCGACATAGGCGGAAAGCTGACCCCGCCAGTGATCTCACAAGGAACCGTCGTCGTTTCGAGCATCGACGACCATCGCATCGTTGCTGTCGATGCGGGCACCGGCAAAACAAAATGGACCTATATTGCAGGTGGACGAGTCGATTCAGCCCCGACGCTGTACCGCAACATGGCCCTCTTCGGATGTGCTGACGGCAGCGTCTATTGCCTGAGCCTCTCCGATGGCAAACTCGTCTGGCGGTTCCAGGCCGCCCCAACGGGTCTTAATACCATCGCACTCGACCAGCTCGAATCCGTCTGGCCCGTACATGGAAGCGTACTCGTCCAAAACGACACCGCATTCTTCGCAGCCGGACGCTCATCTTACCTCGACGGCGGGATCTACCTCTACGCCCTCGACCCGGCAACCGGCAAAGTCATCGCCAAATCACGCATCGACTCCGAACACCCCGGCCTGGGCGAAGAAAGCAACACCGGTATCGAGCGGCAGCAGATCGTACAAAACGCAACCGACTATAAAACATTTACCGCTGTCGACAGATCCGACGCCTTCTCGATGGAAGGGGCAACAACGGATATCTTCGTCGGCGACGGCTCCGATGTTTATATGAGACACCTGAAATTCGACCGGAATCTCAAAAGGCTCGATGATGTCGATCCCCACCTGCTCTCAACCTCGAGTCTGCTCGACGACGCGGAGAACCACCGCTCGCACTGGGTATTCGGGCCGGGCGATTTCAGCCGGACACCCGTGGCCTACTCGTGGATAATGAACAAAGACTCCGGCTGGCAGGGCACATTTCCCGTATACCCAAGGGGAATGCTTCTTACCTTTGACGATAAGGACATCTGGTCGGTCCGAAGGGTAAAGGATGGCGGCTACACGCTCATTTCGCAAACCAGACGATCGGTCGAAGAGTTCGCCAAATCCGACGAACCCGACTTCAGAGTCATCGACAAAGACGCCGCAACTAACTACACATGGTCCAAACCGCTGCCAATGCGACCAAGGGCAATGATAAACGCCGGCAGTCGCCTCTACATCGCGGGGATGCCCTCCGAATACGGCAAAGACAACTGGCAAGAGGCCTTCGACGGCAGCAGGGGAGGCCTGATAAAAATAATATCAGCCGAAGACGGGACCGAGATCGCCCAATGCAAACTCGACTCCGCCCCGGTCTGGGACGCAATAGCCGCCGCAAACGAAAAAATATACATCTCAACAATAGACGGAAATGTAGTCTGCTTAAACTAAAAATACGACGATCTCGTTAAAAAGTGATTTAAAAATACTATACAAAAGGAGTGTGGCCATGAGGAAAGTCCTAAACGCTGTTCTTTGTGCAACAATTCTGTCGGTATCGATCTCTGCTAATGCCAGCGCTGCGACCAAATATGAACCGAACTGGCAGTCGCTTCGTCGGCATGAGATCCCGCAATGGCTTCTCGACGCGAAGTTCGGGATATATGCTCACTGGGGCGTCTATTCGGTCGGCATAGGTCCGGCGTGGACCGAAAAGCATCTCTATAATCCCGCCTTTTCCGAAGGCAAGACCGACGCCCAGAGCCTCCACAAAAAATTTGAAAAGCTTGTCGGCGGCACCCTCAAGGACGGCAAGGGCTACAAGGACCTGGTCCCGTTCTTCAAGGCCGAAAAATACGACCCCGCGGCATGGGCCGACCTCGTCGTAAAGTCGCGGGCGAGGTTCGCCGGCTTTTCGATCTCGCACCACGATGGCTTCGGGCTGTGGGACAGCGACGTATACGATTTCCACGCCGGCAAAATGGGACCCAAAAAGGACCTCTACGGAATGTTCGTCGCCGAGTTGAAAAAGCGAAACGTCAAGATCATAACCACCGAGCACATGTACCGGACATTCGGCTGGATGAACCCGCCGGCAGAATTTTTGGCCCAGGCCAAAGCGGAAAACTGGGACGTCCTCGATCCGAAGTACAAAGACATCTATCCCACCGACCTAAACGGCGGCGACCGCGACGAATTCCTCAAGCAATGGGACCTTAAAATGCGAGAGGTTATCGACAGGTACCAGCCGGACCTGATATGGTGCGACGGCGGGCAATTCCTCGCCGACGGCATCGTAGCCAAAACCTTAGCCTACTACTTCAACCAGGCCGAAAAACGCGGTCAACCCGTAGGGATCCTCAACAAACGACCCATGCGGGCAGAGGCGCCGTTTTTCAACTTTCCCGACGATTTCGAGATGTACGACTACGAGCACGGACGGGATAGACCGGTAGTGGTCGAAAGGCCCTGGATAGACAGCATGACCATAACGGGCAAGGGCTGGAACTACTCGGGATACGATGGCGCCATAACTGCCGGCGAACTCCTGAAAAACCTCATCGACGACGTGGCAAGAGGCGGCGGGGTCCTGCTCTCGCTCGCACCCCGGGCGGATGGCACGATTCCCGAGGCCCAGCAGCAGACCCTCATCGAAACGGGAAAATGGCTCGATCAGAATGGCGAAGCGATCTTCGAAACCGTACAATGGAAATACCCCTCAGACGACACGACAGAAGAGGAAGAAGAAAAATACATCTACGAATACAGGCCGGGCTTTACGAGATTCAACTACGAAAAAATGAGACCCGACGACGTCCGCTACACAATGGCAAAAGACCGTTCCGCGATCTACATCCTGACAATAGGATTGCCCGAAGGCAAAACGATCCTCGCCAAACGCCTCAGTATCGCTGAGCCCGTCGATATAAAGAAAATATCCCTGCTGGGATGCAAAACGAAGATCGATTGGCAAAGAACCGCTCGCGGCCTGGCGATCATGCTGCCCGACCCGCTGCCGAACGACAAAGCCCTTGCATTTAAGGTCGACCTGAAATGATCGATTTGCGAAAAGTGAAGGTATCGGCGTTCGTATTTGTGTTTCTGTTAGCGATAGTCCCTGTTGATATGGCGTTAAGCGGCGCCGGTTCGCGGGATAGCACGCAAAAGCCGGCCAACAAGCAGCCGCAGAGGGATCCGAAATTCGTCGAAACCTCCGCTTATCAGACGCGGCAGATCGAAGGGTGGACAGTCCATATAAACCGTATTCTGCTGAATGAAAAATCCGAGCTGGGCGAAAAGGCCCTTCGCCTCCTGAGGAGCAAACTTCAGGACATCCGCCGAACCGTTCCCGCCCAAGCCGTAAAAGAGTTGGTAAAGGTGCCTATCTGGCTCGGCGTTAATGACGGGCACCCGCGATGTGCAGCCTATCATCCCAGTTTCGACTGGCTCAGGAATAACGGGTTCAATACCGATAAGGCCAAGTCGGTGGAGATATCGAACGCACAACTGTTCCTTAACTGGTCGACGGTTCAGCCGGCGATGGTGCTCCATGAGCTTGCCCACGCCTATCACGACCAGGTCCTCGGCTGGCAGCACGAAAAGGTTAAGAAGGCCTATCAGGCGGCGGTGAAGAGCGGCAGCTATGATTCGGTCCTGCACTACAGCGGGCGGGTCAAAAAGGCCTACGCAATGAGCAACGCAAAGGAATATTTCGCCGAGGCGACGGAGGCTTATTTTTCAACGAACGATTTTTACCCCTTCGTCCGGCCCGAACTGCGAGAGCACGACCCGCAGATGACCAAGGTTCTCGAAGGGGTCTGGAAGGTCAAAGCCCCCGGCAAGTAAAGTTCAGTTGGAAACAGGAGTCGAGGCCTTGTGCTCGACTAAATGGCGGCAATAGGCTTGAAATACGAGGCGAAGTTGCTATACTGTCTGTCATGTAAGATTATCGCGACGTAAACGCAGGTTAATCTGAGTTTAATTCCCTTCAAAATGGTCAAAGGAGAGTCGGTAAGATGCAAAGACGAACATTTCTCAAGGTAGCGAGTATTGGCGCTGCGGCTCTTGCGTGGTCGCCGGATATGGTTTCAGGTGCAAGGCGCGGTCGCAGTCGAAAGCCCAACATTATCTACATCTTAGCCGACGATCTTGGCTACGGCCATCTCGGCTGTTATGGCGGCAGAGAGATCGATACGCCCAATATTGACCGGCTGGCCCGCGAGGGTCTGCGTTTTACCGATCATTATGCCGGTTCCGCTCTTTGTGCTCCGTCGCGATGCGTGCTGATGACCGGTCTGCATACGGGGCACTGCTTTGTCCGCGGCAATCGTCCGCTACCGGTCGAGGGCAATGTTCCCATCCCAGCCGACTCGCAGACCGTCGGCAAGATTATGCAAAAGGCCGGCTACGCCACGTGCGCGATCGGCAAGTGGGGGCTGGGCTATCCCGGCTCCGAGGGCGACCCGATCAATCAGGGTTTCGACCATTTCTTCGGTTATAACTGCCAGCGGCAGGCGCACAGCTACTATCCGTCGCACCTCTGGCGAAACGATAAGAAGGTAATGCTCGCGGGCAATGCCGATGGCAAGACGGGCGACTATTCGCATGACCTGATGACGAAGGAGGCTCTAAGCTGGCTCGATGCCAATCAGGATGGGCCGTTCTTCCTGTATCTGCCGTATACGATCCCTCACTCCAAATTTGAGGTCCCCGAGCTTGGTATCTACAAGGGCCGCGCCGGCTTCAGCGATGTCAAGAAGGCGATCGCGGCGATGATCACGCGGATGGATTCCGATGTCGGCAAGATCGTCCGGCTCGTTAAGGACCTCGGCCTTGAAGATGATACGCTGATAATGTTCGCCAGCGATAACGGCTGTGCAAGCGGGGCGCTGCTTGACGAGTTTAACGGTTCCGGCGTCCTGCGGGACCATAAGAACACCATGTACGAAGGCGGCCTTCGCGTTCCACTGATCGCACGCTGGCCCGGCAGGATCGAGCCCGGGACCGAGACCGACCATATTTCCTGCTTCCAGGATATGCTGCCAACCTTCGCCGAGCTTGCCGGGGCCGATGTTCCAAAGCCGACCGATGGCATCAGCATGACCGCGACCCTTCTGGGCAGGGGTGGGCAAAAGGAGCACGAATATCTCTACTGGGAGCTTAGCGGCAGGTACGCCGTGCGGATCGGCAAGTATAAGGCGGTTGTCGCCAAGAACGGCGACATCGAACTGTACGATCTGGAAGGCGACATCTCCGAAAAACGCGATATTGCGGCCGAGCGTCCCGAGATCGTCAGCAAGATCGAAAAGATAATGAAGCAGTCGACAACATACACACCCTGGACGGATTGGGAATACGACGGCCCGCTGCCGGAAAAAGCGAACGACGAACACCCGCCAAAAGAAAAAAAGCAAAAAACCCGAAAATCAAAAAAGACATAAACCGCAGGCAGCGGGCGGCTGGCTGGTCGCTTTAGTCATGGTAGGTTCCGTTGGGAGTGTTGTATTTCAAGCTCTGGCAGCAGTTTTGTGTCGGAAGATGATTACTTTCTTCTGTATATTGTCAGTTATTTTGGTAATTGGCTTTCAAGTTCGGTTAATTGATCGATTGTGACTGTTTCCGCCTCAAGACTGGCGTAGATGACACGGTATTTGTTCCTTGACAACTTCCAGCGGACAAGGATTGTGTTGGGATCATTCACTGTTACAGAATTACCATAATATGCAGGGTCTTTCTTTTCTCTAATGAGTTTGTCATAAAAAAAACATGCAAAGCCAATGTCCAGGATTTTCTCTTCGCCGGTCTTCTTGTCAATGAGGTTGTCTCTAAATGCTTTTGTGAGAAGGCCATCTAAATTCTTCACAAACTTTTTGTCAAACTTAATAGATGCCGGATACTTGCCGCGTGAGTACTCAAGGTAAGTTGCAAGGCCCTTGATCAAATCCTTTTCATTCAGGCTCAATATGCGGAGAACTTTGCTGCGATCGTCTTTAGGTATTTGAGCACCGAGCTGGATAGCGGTTTCCAGTACATCGTTTGCCTGGCTGTCAATCTCGGCTTCCGACGGGTTATCGATCAGGTGCAGATCTTCCGGTAGGATATCTTCGATTATCAGATCGCTATAGATGACACGGTAGGTTTTGGAATCATTTGGTTTGTACCAGAAGATCGCCATGTCGGTATCACCGGTGTTTGCGCCTTGGCCGTTGTAGTGCCAGTCGGATTTGGCAGGCAGAGAGTTGACTGTCTGAAAACCACCGGCAATATTTTTGATATGCAGATCTATATGACTAAACTCTTCTTGAAATTGCCTCTGCAATTCCTTATATAGCGGGCCACGTTTTTCTTTAACCTGTTGTTTCTCTTTATAGGTATAATCATTTGGGTCTATGTCTGGTTTCCAACCGTCTAAGAGGTTGGGTAAATTGGCATGAAATCCAGACGACCATCCTTTCTGCTTAAACGTGATCTGTGCATCAGGGTCGATGTCTTTGATCGCATCTACAGTAAGTGACGATGGGAATTTGCCTTTGGTGAGAAAAGTCCAACTGTGGAATAACTTGATCAGTGTCTGTTCATTTTTATCAAGGCCTTCTGTAAGGTACGCGATGTTAATGGCGGGTGTTTCGTTAAGCTCCGGCTGCTGCGGTTCGGTTTCCGGGATGTCATCAGGTTCAATTGTATCGTTATGCTCCGTCGGTGATTGTTCGTCGCTGGGCTCGCGTGTTTCGTTGGGGTCTATTTGCTGCGGTTCGGGTTCAACTGAGGCAGTTGTTTCATGCGGTTGCTGTTTTGGCTCGGGAGGAGGTAATGTTTCGTCTCTAATAGTATAATCTTCGGGGATCGAGATGCCCGCTTCTTCGAGGCTGAACACCTGATCCAAACTAAGATTTGCGACGGTTGCCTTGATACCGGTTATGTTGTTGTACCATTGCAGTTGCAGTGGGAAGTCTGTTTCTGCGTCGGCCCATATTGTAAGCGTCCCCTTACCCTGCCAGAAAAGGGACGACGACTGACCTGTGGTTTCCACCCGAAAGCCATAGGCGTGACAGCCGTCAATGGTTTTTGTGCCGAGCGATTCGACGGGGCCGTGGCCCAGATCGATAGCCTGCTGGATCAAATCCTGCAATTCTGTAAACAAATCGTAAAGGGCGTTGTGGAAATCGCGTTTTCTAATGTCCCGTATTGAAACGGTTTTAGAGTCATGGTCGAGCGAGAGGACTTTGTTTTGGTTGTAGTCTACGAAATTGACAGTTCCGTTTGCCATGTTCTGCCTGATGTAACCCTTTGCGTCATAGAGGAAACTCGATGTTTGCGGAGGCTGGTCACCGAATTCAATCGACAGGTCAAAGCGGGCTGTCCGGGCGGCGACAAAGTGTTCCATAGCCTTTGCAAAGGCTATGTTTGTTCCGTCGATCGAACCTGTAAAAGTATATATACCGAACACAAGCAGAATTAAGGCTGCTGCTGCCGTGGTTAGTTTTGTGATTCTGGATCCCGCTATTATTCTCCAAACGCTCTGGCGTGCCTTTGCAGCATGTTGTTTTGTGATGTTCATCCTGAAATCATGGATGGCATCTTTATATGTTTCCTGCCATTTATCGAAGTCGAACTTGAGGTTATCACGTTTGATCGTGTAACCGAGAAGTTCGTCTAATGATTTTATGTTTTCCTTGTGGTTCATGATCGCACCTCAGGGAAACCGGTTTTTCGTAAGTACTTAGCCATTTTTTTTCTTGCCCTGTGAAGCCTTCCGTTGATTGCCGGTTTTGATAATCGCAGTACGTCTGAGATTTTTTCATAAGGAAGATTGTCGTAGTATCGCAAGGTTATCAGCTCTCTGTCAGGAGCGGAGAGACTGTTAAGAGCGTCATTTACAGCCTTGTGATCGCAGTCCTTATCGGGGCCTGCGGGCAGTTGCGAAAGGTCGTCACTATTTTTCAGCCTTGACCTTGATCTGGCCATGTCTTTGGCGACATTTCTGCAGATGCGAGCAAGCCAGAAGGCAAATTTTTCTTTACTTTTCAATTTATTCAGATTTCTTAGTGCCCGGGCAAAAGCTTCCTGTGCAGCGTCCTCGGCCAGGTGATGGTCGGTAAGCACAGAATATGCGATCGCAAGCATGGAGCTGTAGTAGTTTGAGCAAAGCTCCCCAAAGCTTTCGAGGTCACCGGCTAAAGCCTGCTCTATCAATTGTATTTCTAAGCTTTTATCCATCTACTGAGCATATTTAACAAATTTCCGATTGGCGTTTATTATATAGTCTGATTTCATGCTGAAAATAAGCGCAAAAAATCTTTTTTTGTATGAATCTTGAACTGCTGACAGACGGGTCTTATGGGGTCCATAGGTTTGTTAGGTGGGCGAAGTCGTTTAGGTTTACTTTTTTGTCATGGTTTATGTCCATTGACTGGCACCAGAACCTCAAAATTCTAATGACCAAATAAACCGCATGGGCAACGAATCTTATCTGCCTATAAGGCAGTTGCCCGTGCAGCGGGGCCGGGTGGTTAAACCTTTGGCTCCCAGCCTTTTTCGTACTCTCGGCCCCACATGGCCATTGCCTCTTTGTCGTTGAGGATGCGTCCGGTCTTTGGATTGGTTTCGAGCGAACGGCCCATCTTCCATGCGATGTTGGTTAGGTGGAGGGTCGTGACGCTGATGCTGGCATCGTCGATGGGGGAATGCAGTTTTTTCTTATCGTTGCTCCTGACAGCCTCTATGAAGTTTCGGAAATGCATGGTGGTCATCTCCCCGCCGCCGACTAAGTTGGCTGTGTCGTTTTGACCGCCGCCGTCGCCGCCGAATTCCTCGATGACTTTATTGTCGGTGCTTAAGTGTGTGTAACCTTTTCGGTCGATGAATACGGAGCCTTCGGTGCCGTAGATGTAGGAACCGCGACCGAGGTCTCTTTTGCCCTGGCAACTGATCCCTTCCCACACTAAGGTTTTGTCGCCGTAGTCGAAGCCGGTAACCATCGTGTCATAGAACTCCCAGTCGTCCTTAAAGTGGTATCGTCCGCCACTGGTAGAGACCTTTTTGGGATAGTCCACGCCCAGAGCCCAGCGGCATACGTCCACTTCGTGCGTGCCGTTGTTGAGGGATTCACCGGTGCCATAGTGCCAGAACCAGTGCCAGTTATACGGGTGCAGATTGTCCTTATAAGGACGGCGCGGGGCCGGGCCCTGCCACAGTTCCCAGTCGAGATAAGACGGGACGGGGACTTCTTTGCCGACGCCGATCGGGCCGCGATTGTTGTAGTAAAATGCCTTGGCGTAGTAAACCTTGCCGATGAGTCCGGCTTTGATCTTTTCGATGATGTAGATGGTATGTGCCGATGATCGCTGCTGGTTGCCCATCTGGATCAGGGGTTTGTACTTCTTCTGGGCCCTGATCAGTAGTTCGCCTTCTCGCGGGTTGTGGCTGCAGGGTTTTTCCAGATACACATGCTTACCAGCCTGCAAACCCATAATGGCCATTGGAGCGTGCCAATGTTCGGGGGTAGCTACGGTGATGGCGTCGATATCCTTGATCTCCATTAGTTTGCGGAAATCCTTGACGAGTCGGGGCTTTTGGCCGAATGCCTTCGCCGTATTCTTAGAAAAGTCTTCGACATACCGCTGGTCCACTTCGCAGATATGACTAAGATTTACGTTCTTGCAGTCGGCAAGGGCCTCTAAATGGGCTTTGCCTCGGGAGCGGACGCCGACCACCGCGAAATTCAAACGATCGTTGGCGCCTTTAATGCGTGCATAGCTTTCCGCGGACATACCAACTGAGGCCAGAGTCATACCAGCCGATACTGCGGATGCCTTTTTCAAGAAATTTCTTCGAGTCGTAGATTTTTGCATGAGTCTTCCTTTCCTGAGTCTTGATCGCGGATTTCACGCCTTAATCCGACCCATTAGTCCATATTCGTAAGCAATAGGCCAGAGACATATTTTCACTTCCTCACAAAACCGGATTATAACCCCACCTCCCTCGGCAATCAAGGCAATTAATCCGACCAAAATTGTCATTCCTGCCTTCCCGGCAGCGACGCGCTCCGCCGCGGCGAGCGCGGGAATGACAAATGTGGGCGTGGTGCATCCGGTTTTTTATGGTGTCCATAGGTTTGTTAGGTTGGCGAAATCGAGCAGGTTTACTTTTTTGTTGTGGTTTGTGTCCATTGACTCGCACCAGTTTGGGGCTGTGCAGTCGTTAAGCTTGTCTTCACTGGCTCCTTACCTACTATATGTACACAAATCTGCTCCCCGTATACCACATTGGGGGCAAAAGTCAAGTAGTTCATCATCGGCCTGATCGTGTATTCAGTGCCAGCGGGGCGGTTGTTGTTTAACTGGGGCGGTTATGGGATGTTTGCGGGGAATGGGAAAAATGCGATAAAATGCGTTAATTTGGCAAAAGAGTGAAGTTTTTTTGCTAAATTTACGAAAATAATTGTAATAAGGGCATGGGTAAATGCGTCTTAACAATAGACGGCAATGGATAGAATATAACGGAGAAGAGATTTGGCCGGTTGGCACCTGGATTATATCGCGGTGATATCGGCTGGCGGGAGATAGATAGATATTATGGTTGTTGTAGAGTGCAAAAAATGTGGGGTGTCGCGGAAGCTGCCGCTTAAATACGCCGGCAGGGCGGTTCGCTGTCAGGAATGCGGGCAGGTCAATACCGCTGGCGTGCGGGAGATGGGGGAGTTTTCGTTGGATGCCAGGATTCCCGATTTCGAGGTTTGGGACCGGGACCTGTTCGACGCGCTCCTGAAACACGAGCGTCAGGCGCCGCCGATCGAAGCGGCATAGCAAAGCAGCCGGCGGAGGCGAAAAAACCGTAGGGTGGGCCTTGGCCCACGCTGCCAAACTTATGGCAAGTTGCCCCTTTATTTACAATAGCCTCGGCCAAAGGCCGAAACCGCAATTTTGATTTTTAATCTTTGATTTTTAATTTAACAAACTGACCATCGGTCAGTTTGGGTTAATTAGATTCCCAGTTTTGCCGCTTCGGCTTCGAGTCCGTATCGTTTCATCTTCTTATAGAGGGTCGTCCGGTTGATCTGGAGCGCCTTGGCGGTTTCCTGCCTGTTCCAGTTGTTTGCATGCAGCGCGGTGCGTATGATCTGCCTTTCCGGTTCTGCGAGCGATTCCTTGAGGCTAAGGTTGGCGCAGTTACGGCTGGTTGCAACCTGGCTCTTCTCGACGAGTTTCGGCGGCAGACTGTTAATGTCGACGGTGTCGCCCTTGCTCAGCAGTGCGGCCCTTTCCATGACATTTTCCAACTCGCGGACATTTCCCGGCCATGTATAATGCTGCAGACAGTTCATCGCGCTATCCTCGATCCGGCGTTTGCCTTTTGCGTGTATCCGGCAAAAATGCTCGATGAAGTGTTGCGCCAGGAGCGGCACATCGCCGAGGCGTTCGCCTAACGGCGGCAGGTTGATACTGACGACGTTGACGCGGTAGAACAGGTCCTCTCTGAACCGCCCGGCCTTTACCTCGTCCTCGAGATTCCTGTTGGTAGCCAGTATGACGCGAGTGTCGACGGTGATCGTCTTGTTGCTTCCGACGGGCTCGAACTGCCGGCTTTGCAGGACCCGCAGCAGCTTAACCTGCATGATCGGCGAGGCGAGTGAGATTTCGTCGAGGAAGATGGTTCCTCCGTCAGCGGCAAAGAATTTACCGTCCTTGTCGCGCACCGCCCCGGTGAATGAGCCTTTTACATGGCCGAAGAGTTCGCTTTCCAGCAGCGTCTCGGGCAGGGCTCCGCAGCTAACCTCGATGAAGGGCTTATCTTTTCGGCTCGATCGCTGGTGGATGGCGCGTGCGAGCATGCTCTTGCCGGTCCCGGAAGGCCCGGTCATCAGCATGGTTGTATTGCTGTCAGCGACGGCCTCGACTACCTCGAATATCCGTGCCATCTTGTAGTCCTGGCTGATGATGCTGTCGATGCTGTATTTTCGTTCGAGTTGCGACCGGAGAAACTGGTTTTCGCTGATCAGGGACTGCTGCCGGATGGCCCTTTCGACGGCGAGGAGCAATTCATCGTCGATAACGGGCTTGGTGAGGTAGTCATACGCGCCCATTTTGATCGCCTCGACCGCGCTTTCGATGGTCCCGTATCCGGTGATGACAATGACGACGGTTTTCGGGTAGTGTTTCCTGACCGTTGACAGTATTTCAAACCCGTCGCCGTCCGGCATGTTGACGTCGGTTACGACGAGGGCGAATTGGCGGGTTTTAAGTTTGCTGACGGCGGCGGTAAAGGATTCGGCGCCCGTGGTTTCGTACCCCTCGAGGGTCAGGTACTCGCACAGGGAGTCGAGTATTATCCTGTCATCGTCAACAATCAGTATCTTTGCTTTTTGCATAATCGCTTACTGCCTTTGCTCAACAAGGGACGAGGTTTCATCGAGTGGCAGGTTTACCGTGAAAATGCCGCCTCCGCCGGGCGCGTTTTCAGCGACGATCCTGCCGTCATATTTTTCTATCAGGTCTTTACAGATCGCCAGCCCCAGACCGGTGCCTCTGCCGTCGGTCTTGGTAGTGAAGAACGGCTCGAATATGGCGTCGCTGTTTTCGGGTGCGAATCCCGGCCCGGTGTCGGCGAACTTGATGCAGAGGATCTCTTCGGGACATGTCACGGTGATGATCAGTTCACCGGTCCCTTCCATCGCGTCGGCGGCGTTTTTTATCAGGTTGCAGAACACCTGGAAGAGGCTGTTGCTTCTGAGTTTGGGTACTTGCCTTACGCAGTCGTGTGCGATGTGGACCTTGACGCGGTCGATTCGTGACTGCATCGCCTTGACGGCGTCGGCGACGATCTTATCGATAGGGGCATATTCGAAGGCGGAGTATGTGCTCCTGGAAAACTCCAGCAGCTCGCTTATGATCTGAACCATTCTAATCAGGCCGGCGTGGCTTTGCTGGATGTATTCTTTGGCTTTTTCCGGGTTACTGCCGTCGATCATTCGCATCGCGAGATTTATATACCTGAGTATTCCGTCCATTGGGTTATTCAACTCGTGGGCGACCTTTCCAGCGACCTTTCCGATGGCGGCGAGCCTTTCAGCCTGGACGAGTTGGTTTTCAATGTCGACCTTTGCGGTGACATCCTCGATCACGAGCGCACCGCCGATCGGTTTGTGGGAGTGGGTGTCGGTAAGTGGGGTACACAGGATGTGCAGAAGCTTCTTTTTATTGTCAATGGTGTATCTTACGGATTCAAATTCACTTTTTTTGCCGGTGGCGATGGCGGATTTGAGCAGTTCGGTCCAGTTGCTCCAGATCTTCGCATCGGTCCCCTTGCTCAGCGATTCGTCAATGTGTTCTGTCAGCGTGATCAGATTGGAAGCCTGGGTGTTAAACTGGATAATCTTGAGTTGGTCGTCAAATGCGACTACACCTATCGAGAGCGACTCAATTATCGACTCTCCGAGGTCGGCGAACCCTAACTTCTCGGCTGTGGCGGCTGCTTGGGCGCTGTTGGGTGTGTGCGGACTACTTTCCGGCGGCTGGTGCTTTGATTGCGACATCTGTATGTAGATTTAAGCATAAAGCCGGGGAAAAGTCAAGGAGAATGTTGAAAAAAAACAACACGGTTCTCGGATACAATAGATAAAGACTATAGATGTCGAGCTTTCGGTAAGCCCCTGTAGCCGCTTTAGATAGGTTCTCTATGCAGATAACCAGGATGCAGCAGGAATCCTGGCAACGCTGCGCATCAGCCGGGAATTTGCGTTTATGTTGCGATATGTCAACATTTTCGGCCCTGCATTCGACGATATCAGTGGCAAAAATAGGATATTCGGGCAAAGGTGGCGTAAGCTTAGTGTTTACAGGGGTTTGCAAAAGTGACTTTGGGGTATCTGCTAAACGGCGATTCTGGCACGCTGTTTGCACTTTTATCGGACTGTCTGGGTTAGTGAGTAACTCTGTTTTGAGTGCAGGCAAGGATGCTCATGGAGCGAGGAAGTGACAGAAGAAGACATACTCGGTTGCCACTGAGACTTACGGTGGTTTGTCGGCGGGTCGGTACGCCCGGAGAACGGGTCTATAGCGGCAGTACAGTTAATGTCAGCCCCGGGGGGATGTTGATGGAAATCAACATGCGGGAGTTAGAAACGGGCGAACTACTCAATGTTGACATGACAGTTCCGCCGGACGAGGAATTGTTGGAATTTGGGGGAAGATTTTCCAATCATGCACGTGTGGTGAGGGTCGACGCGCTGCCCAGACGCAGCCGGTCGGGCTCGGCGGCCCAGCGGATCGCCCTTGAATTTTGTGATTCGCCTAAACTTCGCGTGTAAATGCGGGATTCGGCTGTGAATTGACAGATTCGGGCGGGGCGATTAGTATTGGGGGTTATGAAACGAGTAGTGCTTACTATTTCAGTTTTAGTCGCGATGTGCCAGCTCCTCGCCAGCGGCTGTGAGCAGGAGCGACCGCGACCGCGTCAGGTTTCCCTGGCGGGTGTTAAGATCGGCGACCTGGTGCCGCAGACAGAAACGCTGGCGATGCCCCAGGTCCAGTTTCGGATATTAACCTATGAACTGTCTGCAGGTAAGGCGTCGATATTAGAGGGGATTTTCGACGAGCTTGAAACGAAGACGATCAGGTTTGCCAATCGCAGCGCGTTCGTGGCGAACGATTTTTCGGTTGGTCTCGGTCGCAGCGAGGTATGGAATAAGATCGCTGAGCGATTGGATTATGCCGGGGCGAGGCGAATATTGACAAGTACGCTGGTAGTTTTTGACAACAGGGGCGACGAGATAATCGTAAGACAACTTGCTGAGGAGCAGTCGATCTTTTATGCCGATGAAAAGGGCAGACTCGGTGGCACGACGCTTGGCGACGGGCGGGTGTTGTGGGAGTTGAAGGCTCGGCCTCACAGCCAGCAGCGAGGCGTGGCGGAGGTGGAATTACAGTGTTTCTTTCGTCCGAATGTGCGAAGCAACGTAGGGCGTTTGATGGGGATGGAGGCGGCGGGTCAGCAGGCATTTGATTTTTCACGGTTTGGCGCTAAGATCAGCGGCGGCGAGTTTTTGATGCTGGGTCCGTCCCGGTACAAGGCCGACGAGATCACACTGAGCAGCCTTCTGTTTAGTTCCTCCCAGAGCGACATCGTCAGGGTATATCTGATCGCATGCGTGGGGGTGACGAATTGATTGTGGATGGCTTGGCGAAGGCGCCGCATTCGGCGGTGGCGGTGACGCGGTGCGGGGACTATGACCCTCAGAGCGTTTACGAGGCCGTTACACGGCAGTTTACGCTTGTGGCCAGCCGAGGCGGCGGTGATCGCAGCCAGGTGGTGTCGAGCGGTTCGGTTTCGCCCAGTGCGATAATCTCCAGGGGCGACCGTGTGCTGATCAAGCCCAACCTGATAATAGCCCGCCGCAGCGATGAGCCCGTGCAGACGCACCCTGCGGTGATCACAGCTGTGGCGCGGGCGGTCAAGGATCTGGGCGGCAAACCGTTTGTGGCGGATTCCCCGGCTTGGGGCACTGTTAAGGCGTGTGCCGGTGCGTTGGAGCTGTATGAGACGCTCAAGGGGCTCGATGTGCCCGTCTCCCAGCTTAAGCGGCCTACGCGGATCAGCGTCGGGCCATGCAGCGTTGGGATAAGCAGCGATGCCCTGGAGGCCGACAGGATCATCAATGTCCCGAAACTCAAGACCCATCAGCAGTTAGGGGCTACGTTTGCGATCAAGAATATATTCGGATGTGTCTGCGGCAAGGAAAAGGCTTACCTGCATTTTTCCAGGGGCAAGGACGTCGGCGAATTTTGCGAGATGCTGGTGGGGATATTCAAGCTGTTAAGGCCGGCGATGACGATTATCGACGGTGTGGTGGGGATGGAAGGTGCCGGGCCGATAAACGGCAGGGCCAGAAAGCTCGGTTTCTTAGTGGGCGGAGCGGATCCGGTGGCGTGCGAGTTGATCTGCTGCGAACTGCTTGGCCTTGCGCCCGAGGATTTGCCGATCTTGCAGGCAGGGCGGCGATTGGGGCTGGGGTGCGGCGAGTTTGAAAGGGTCAATGTCGTTGGCGACGATTACCGCGACTTGATATGCACCGATTTCGAGCCAGCCGAGGGAATACCGCTTAAATTTTCACTGTTTCGCGTTTGCAGGAGCATAACGAAGCAGTTCCTGGTGATTTGGAGAAATGCGTGTTCCAGCCGCCGCAGTGAGTAAAAAAGGGGGCTCGTCGGAATTCTCTGGGTAAAAATCCGGTCAGTAATATCACCTATTGCTTATGTGTTTTTTCTTTGCATTCCCTTGTTTGTTGCAGATTAGGGGCCATGAGGATGGTTTTTTATGGGACTGAGGGCTGCGTTGGTTGGCTGTTTCGGGTTATTTTGCAGCAGGGGTTGACACAGGTTGGCGGATTTGATACCATAGCTGTGAGGTGGGTATTAGTTCCACCAAGTTGGGAGATTTGTCAAAGTTGGGAGATTTGTCTAAGATGGGAGGGCAATTAATGTCTAGGATTAGGAAGGTTCTACACCCTATGGTCGGAACCTTAGCGATTTTGGCCTATCTGGCCGTTGGTTTTGTGCTGTGGCAGTGCTTGCAGGCTGGGAGCACACCCCGTAAGCAGGGGCTCGCCATTCAGCGGGCAATGCGCGATTACAGAAGGACGGGGGATAGCAACTCTAAAATGTACCCTTTTGTGGGGAACAGCAAGCAGAGGAAATTCCACGCATTCGAATCCGACTGTGTCCTGGAGGCGGCTCCCAAGAAGCTCACCGGTTTTGAGACTCGAAACATGGCTTTTGATTCAGGTTATAAGGCCTGTAACGATTGTACGGACCTTTCTGTTCGACGGGATCCTTTGCGTGGGCTTGGCAATAAAGGCAAAGTCGGCCAGCGTCGCATTTCTCTTCACACAAGATAGCAGCCCGATCATCAGTGAACCGCATGGGTAACAAGTTACCCATCCTACGGGCGCCTGCGTGTCAATGACAAGACGCAAGTCTTTAGTTATTAGCACGCATTTTTCTATTGGAACTGGTATTATATGTCCGCGTCGTAGAGCGCATCGGTTCGGTTTGGATTCGTCGGCTCATTGGGGTTGATAAAGTGGATTCAGTTATTTGCATTCGGGCTCTTGGTGACAATCTCATCTATCTCTACCCTTACGGCAGGGGGCTGGCAGCCGTGATCGATCCCGGTGACGGGCGGGCTGTTTTGGAGGCGGCGGAGAGATCAGGCGTTCGAATCACTACCGTTTTGGCAACCCATCATCACTTCGACCATGTCGGCGGTATAGCGGAGGTGAAGGAGCATACCGGCTGTGAGGTTATCTGCGGGGCAGGCGGTTCGATGGGGCGGAGGCAGCCTTCGCTGGCGCAGGCCGATCGGGTGGTCGGCGATGGCGATGTGATCGAGCTTGGCGATGAGAGCATTACGGTTATCGCCACGCCCGGGCATACGCGGGATTCGGTCTGTTATTATCTGCCAGCCGGTGGCACACACACCGGCGTTGTCTGGACGGGGGATACGCTGTTTGTCGGCGGTTGCGGTCGGATAATCGAGTGCGATGCAGAGACTATGTGGGATTCGCTCGCCCGGCTGGCCGAACTCGATGGGGAAACAAGCGTCTATGGCGGCCATGATTATATCGACGAGAATTATCGGTTCGCCCTGGGCATCGAGCCGGATAACGCGGCGATTACAAAATGCCTCGCTCAATTCAGACAGACGCCGGCAACGGACAAGGCGGCTATTCGCTCGACGATCGAGCGGGAGCGCGGGACCAATATTTTTCTCCGCAGCGGTCATGGCGAGGTTGCCAGAGGCGTTGGCATGGAAGGATTACCTGCGGCCAAGGTTTTCGCGGAACTCCGCCGGCGTAAGGACGCCTTTTAGCTAAACAGCGCACAACGACACCTGTAAGCAGGGTTCCGCACTCCAAAACATACTACCTGCGGCGGGCAACACTCTGCACTCGCCCATCGGTTTGCTGCGCAAACACGCTGCCACCCTTACTGGCGGACTGACACCGGTCATCGGCTCGAATTAACTAAAATTATTATTAGCTGGTTGTTGCCTTAACCTGTTGTTGTGGGATCGGTCTCAATTCCGGCATGGTGGTCCTTTGCTGCTTTTTTTTAGCTGGGGCGGCTGGCTTGCGGAGCGATTCGGTGGGCAGTTTGTAGAATTGCCATGCCTCGAAACCGCCGTCGAGTTGGACTATCGGGTACCCATGTGCCGCGAAGTCGCTCTCGGCGACCGCCGCCATCCGGCAGACCTCGGAGTAGCAATAGACGATGTTGAGCTTTTTACGCTCAAGGTGTGCGCATGTAGACCACTTGCTGCGCGGCAGGTTGGTTGCTCCGGGGATGTGCGCGTCGGCGTAATCGCCGGATGTTCGCATGTCAACGATGTTGATGTCCTCGTGGCGTCTGATCATATGGTTAAGCTCGACCAGTCCTATAGTAAACTCTCTCTTTGCCCGGAAAAATTTCTTCGCCTTTCTTGGGCTAACGAGGGTCTTCATTTTATATCCCTTTCATTGCGGACGTCTCATTGTCAGTATTTACATACGCTCTTTTGTCCCTTTATTTCTTATACGCCGCAATGGTCGATAGGATGCGGTTTTTCCCGGGGGCGTTTTTCTGCGGCCAATTTGCAATAGCAGGTTGCCATTTAGCCCGGTTCATCTTAGACTATGGCCCGACAGGGCGGTTCTGACGGCCTTATTTGCGGATCGCCTGGCGAATTATACCGGTAAGCCGGAAATTAATTTTGAAAGGAAAGCCTCAGATGAAAGAGTTGTCGATATTGATCGTTGCATTGGCGGTTATAGGGCTTATTGTCGGTTGCCGGGCGGCTGGCCGTGAGAATGCCGGGAGGGGTGGCCGCGGTGAGGCATTTATCCGGTCGCACGTCGCTCAGATCAGACCGTTGGCCAAAGCCGCCGCTCTTGCCAACTGGGACGCAGCCAACAGCGGCGATGCGGCGGATTATGACCGATTCAGCGAACTGCAGCTTGAAATTCGTCAAATCTACAGCAATACGGGCGACTTTGCACTGCTCAAGGAGATACGTCAAGGGGGTGTCAGCGGCGATGCACTTGAGGCTCGCCAGATCAAAGCGTTGTACAATGCGTACCTGTCCAACCAGATCGAGCCGAAGCTGCTCAGGAGGATGGTTGAGCTAAGCACCCGGATCGAGAAGAATTTCAGTACATTTCGCGGGAAGATTGGCGGCGAAGATGTTACCAGTAACGAGATTCGGGAGATTTTGAAGGACGAGACGAAAACGGCTAAGCGGAAAAAGGCATGGCTTGCGAGCAAGCAGGTCGGGCCCGTGGTAGCCGATGACATAATTGCATTAGTCAAGATGCGAAACGAGGGGGCTCGCGGGGTTGGTTTTGACAATTTTCACAGCATGAAACTTACCGTTGGCGAGCAGGATGTCGATCAGCTCGATAAGGTGTTCGCCCAGCTCGATGAACTAACTGCCGAGCCCT